>JAAZGI010000040.1 GCA_012511315.1 Clostridium sp. | reverse complement strand
TTTTGTCATCTGGTTTTGTCATCAGATTTCGTCAACTGATTTCGTCAACTCTTTTTATCTTTTATGTTTCCAGCAATAAAATTCTATCCGTTCTTTATCTGGTCTACATCTGGCTCTTTATCATTAAATTCTTTGATTCCAAAAAAACTGGCTGATAATTTATTTTAAGCTGGGTACTATTCTTAGATCTACTCTGGCACTTTCACTTGATAAACCACATCTAAAACAGAGCCGTCGCGATACTCCACCACAGCCACTATCCGGTCTGTGGTTTGAATCGGCTGTGGCTTGCCTGTTAAGCGCTCTGCTTCGCCTTGTAAGGCTTCAATGGTTATAACTTGAAGCCCAGCCCTCTTCAGAGCCTCCGCCAACTCAGGGCGTCTGGGGTTCACTGCAATGCCACGGTCTGTCACCAAAACATCCACTGTTTCGCCTGGTGTGGTGATGGTTGTGACTCGATCTTTAATCAGTGGAATTCGTGCTGACACAAGCTTTGATACGATAACGGTTAATTTAGCACCGGCTGCCGTGTCCGCATGGCCTCCAGATCCCCCCATAATCATCCCCGTTGATCCCGTCGTGACATTCACATTAAAGTCTTTGTCCATTTCCGTGGCTCCCAGGATGACGATATCTAAGTGGTTAACCACAGCTCCCTTGTTATGAGGGTTTCCATATAAATCTCCAGACATGGCCATATGATTGGGATTTTTCCGATAGCTTTGGACGGCTTCCAAATCAAAGCACTGAACATCCCAAAGTGCTCTAAATAGTCCCGCTTCCATCATTTGAACGATGGATCCGGTAATGCCACCCGATGCAAAACTGCCACGAATACCTTGGTCTTTCATGTAGAGTTCCAATTCCTTGGCAACTGCTAAAGAAATGCCACCGGCACCGGTTTGAAAAGATAAGCCATCTTCTAAAAGTCCAGATGCCTCTAGGACCTTCTGGGTGTCTGCTGCAATTTTTAAGCCAATTGGGTCCTTAGTAATTTGAGTGGTTCCAGAAACGATACCTTTGGGATCACCAATGGAATTCACCTCGACCACGAAATCAACTTGGTTTTCGGTAATCTCTACTGGACAAAGAGGATAGGGTTCCAGATGGTCGGTTACAGCTACTACGATATCAGCGTAAGCTGCATCGGCTATGGCATAGCCTAGGGTTCCACAGGCTGAAGGACCAGCTACACCATTTAAGTTGCCAGCTAGATCGGCTCCTGGCGCTGCAATAAAGGCTACATCAATATGAACGTCACCTTGAGCAATCCCTCGCGGACGACCGCCATGAGTAGTCATTACGGCCGGGTTTTTTAACTTGCCTTGAGATACTGCCTCAGCTACTGGACCTGACATATAGTCTGTATGGATATCTGTCACTGTGCCATCTTCCATCATGGCTACCAAGGGTGCATGGCAAGGAAATAATGAGGAAGCTGCCACCCGGATATCTTTAAGGCCCAAGCGATGAACTTCAGCCATCACTAAATTAAGAACAAAGTCTCCATTTCTAAGATGATGATGAAACGAAAAGGTCATGCCATCCTTTAAGTTTAATTGATTCATTAGAGCCGACAAATCTTGATGGAGTTTTTGATCATCGGGATGATTGCTCTTACTTTTTCGAGCTACCTTATCTTTCACCCGATCTGGATCAAATACTCCTGTGTATGGAATCACAGGCCCATAACCTTCAATAAATTCGGGTAGATTCAATTTATCCATGGTATTCCCCCTCTCGGACTAATCCCAAAGCCTTGGCTAAATCCAAGGTCTGTTGAGCTCGATTAATAATCGGCGCATCCACCATTTTACCTTCTAAAGAAAAGACGCCCTTCCCTTCTTGGGCGGCCAAATCTTTGGCTTCCATAACCCGTAAGGCATATAAAACGTCAGCCTTTTTAGGGGCAAACACCTGATGAATAATTGGCAAATGTCTTGGGTTAATGGATGATTTGGAATTAAAACCTATGGAACGGGCATATTCCGTATCCTTGCCTAAACCTTCTAGATCATCACTATCCGTCCAAGGTGTATCGATGCAAGTGATTTTTGCCGCTCGACAAGCAGACACAACCCGAGTACGGGCATAATTAATTTCATTTCCAGCCTTGGTGCGGGCTACTCCTAAATCACTGGTTAAATCTTCCCCACCTAAGAGGACCCCATCTATTCTAGGATCTTGTCGGATTAGATCAAAGGCTTCCTCAACTCCCAGGGCACTTTCAATTAAGGCAATCAAGCTGCCAGAAAAATTAATTTCATCGAGCCAAGAACTAACCTCTTGAACAGTGGCTACCGTTGCCTTAGGCAGTAGGATTGCATCCACCGGCAAACCAGCTAAAGCTTTCAGATCAGCCTCGGCAAAGCCTGAGTCCGGTGGGTTCATACGAACCACCACTTCAATGTTCGAATAATCAAAGGTTTTTAGAGCCTGGCTGAGGAGCTCTCTGGCAGAATCTTTTTCAGTGATTGCCACGGCATCTTCTAAATCAAAGATCACGGAATCAGCCCCCAGAATATCAGCACTCATCAACATGCCAGGATTATTTGCTGGTACAAATTGAAAACTTCGTCTTAATCCCTTCACTCTTCTGACCCCCTTTCAATGGCGGTGCGAACCCGAGCCCGAATGGCAAAGTTTAGAGCACCGCGATCTTGGGCCATCAATTTAATCTGATCTATGCCGAGCTCCTTTAGAGTTTCTCGAATCACCCTTTCAATCTCTTCGCCAAACTGCTGCTTGACTGGTGACTCAATGGATATGCTAAGTTCATCAGCGGGGTAGACTTGAATGAGGATGTCATTGGATTCCAAAGAGCCTGCTTTGGCTGGCCTATTCAGCTTCATGACTTTCCCTCCATTTTAAATATTCGGATTGCCCTTGTTTATAAAGATCATTACCTTGACTGTCTGTTAAAACGGTTACCGGTAAATCCTCTACCACAATCCGTCGAATGGCCTCAGCCCCTAGATCTTCATAGGCAATGATTTTCGTTTCCTTGACGCTTTTACCAATGGTGGCCCCCAAGCCGCCGATGGCACCAAAGTAAACTGCTTTATTCTTGCGGATGGATTCGGTGACCTCATCACTTCGATAACCCTTGCCTATCATTCCCTTTAAGCCCAAATCTAAGAGTCTTGGTGTATAGGCGTCCATTCGGTAACTGGTGGTGGGCCCTGCTGAACCAAAAATCTGACCTGGTTTTTCTGGCGTCGGGCCCACGTAATAAATCACTTGATCTTTGAGTTCAAAGGGTAATTCTTCACCGCGATTCAAAGCCTCAACAAGGCGTTTATGGGCTGCATCGCGACCAGTATAAATTACACCAGATAAAAGAACCACTTCTCCAGCCTTTAAACCAGCAATGGTCTCTTCTGTTAAAGGTGTCTTAATTCGCTTCACTTGATCTTTACTTTCTTGTGTCATCATGCACCTCCTACAGGGTGATTTCTTTGTGCCGAGTCGCGTGGCAGTTAATGTTTACAGCCACCGGCAGCCCAGCTATGTGAGTGGGGTAATATTCAATGGCCACTGCAATTGCCGTGGTCTGTCCACCGTAGCCTTGAGGTCCAATGCCTAAGCCATTGATTTCTTCTAAAAGCTCAGCTTCTAAATCAGCATAAAAAGGCTTTGCATTCGGTTGGTCTAAAGGTCGCATCAAGGCTTCTTTAGCAATGGCTGCCGCCTTATCAAAGGTTCCGCCGATACCAACGCCAACCACAATAGGTGGACAGGCATTTGGGCCTGCTTCTTTACAAACCTTTAAAATAAATTCTTTGACGCCAGCTAAGCCGTCAGAGGGTTTGAGCATGGTCATCTGACTCATGTTTTCTGATCCAAACCCTTTGGGGGCCACTTGAATTCGCAGGGTATTGCCTGGTACCAGTTTTAAGTTAATCACAGCTGGCGTGTTATCTTTTGTATTGACTCGGTTTAAAGGATCTTCCACCACTGATTTTCTCAAGAAGCCATCGGCATAGCCCTGACGAACCCCTTCATTAATTGCATCTTCTAGGGAACCTCCCACTAGGCGTACATCCTGACCTAATTCCACAAACACCACTGCCATACCCGTATCTTGACACATGGGGAGCTGTTCTTCAGCAGCTAAATCAGCATTGTTGATGATTCGCCCTAAGGTGTCGGAGGCTAAAATCCATTTTTCTTTTTTCTGGGATTCTTCCAACCGTCCCTTGACGTCTTCTGGCAGGTAATAGTTGGCATCCATGGCAAGCTGACGTACCGCTTTGGTCACTTCTCCCACATTGATTTCTTTTAATTGACTCATATCCATCTCCTGTTTTTTTCCTAGCGTATATTCCTGCAAAGGAAGCTTAGTGTGTCTGTTAAAAAATGCCTGCCTTAAAGGGCAGGCATTTTCAGCTGTTCGGTTTGCTATTTATTTTTTATTACGTCCTGCTAAAGCCAGTACGCGATTCATTTCATTATTAACAATCATATAGCCTTCATCCACACCCATTCCTGGTTTTGCCAAGCACTGGGTAGCTCCACAAGCCATTGCGATGTTAGTTAAAATTTCAGCTGAACGATTGGTTTCGTTACAAGTGCCTCCACTGTAAGCGCCCTTCTCTTGATCTCTGCAATAAAGCAAGGCTTCAATGGTGTTATTGACTCCGCCTAAATCTGGTGTTTTAACCTGAATCATATGGCCAGCATTGCCATCGGTAAAGTCGATAACATCCTTTAAGGTGTTACACCATTCATCGGCAACAATCTCTACATCGGATCCTAGATCTTCTAAATTCTGAACAATTTCAGCTAAAGCTTTAATTTGTTCTTCTCGCTCCCCCACATCAACTGGTCCTTCAATACGAAGGTGGTATGGTTTGGCAAGTTCACCAAGCTCAGCAATATACTCAGCAATGCGTTTAAAGTCATTATCAAAAGCAATTCCAATGGTTCCGTAAACGTCAATATGAAGAACTGGACTATAGTCTTCTGTCTGCTTGTAATCTGTAATCCGCTCTCTTAGCCAGATCACATAGTCACGTAGGATTTCACCTTGTTTACCAAGTTTTTCTTCCACGTTATTAATGAGT
This sequence comes from Clostridium sp., assembly GCA_012511315.1. GTDB lineage: Bacteria > Bacillota > Clostridia > Clostridiales > Clostridiaceae > JG1575. Next base: position 922 of record JAAZGI010000040.1, on the reverse strand, counting down.
CCATGGGGTAAAACATCGGATCCTTTGATGATCATCTTGTCGACGTTGTCGTAGCGATTATCTCCGGATTGTGTGAAAATCGGAATCCGCTTTAAGTCAACGCCTGTTTTATATTCATCCACTACAACTTCTGCCATGGTGCGATGCTGGCTTTTTGCCACTGCGTTGAGAAGGGCTTGGGTGACTCCGTAACGGATGGCTGTATGGAAGCGCTTGCCATCGTTTTCCAGATTATCAAACTTCTCAGCCAGCTCCTTAAAGGAAGTTAATTCAAGACCGATTAATTTCGGAACGATCTTTTCATGAATTACTGGAATGAAATCAGCTGCTAAAAAGAGCGGATCACGACCACCGGCTCCAGAATACTGAACGGCTGCACATTCACCAATTGCAACTTGACCATCTTCTAGAATCAGCATAATCGAGATGGTCTCACCTTTTTGTCTTAGCTGAGTAAATCCTGGTGTAACTGGTTCACCGGTGTAAAAGAACCCGTCGTGACCCACACCCTGTTTGATTGCCTTCTGGTCATCAAAATAAAATCCGGTAGTACCTTCTGATAGAACAACGTCAATGATCTTCATTCATAACTCCTTATTGTTAACCTTAGTTTTATTATTCGTAATTAGGCTCGGCTAGATTTGATGTTTCATTTCTAGCAAGCCCTTAAATAATCTAGTGGATTGTATCTCTTTGTTTTTATCTTTTTGTCTTTTGGACTTTTATATAATTCTTATTTTGTGAACTACTCACCACTTAGCTAAACCTAACGGTTTTAACGCTTGAAGTGGGAGTTTCTTGGGAATAGAGCATACTTGATAGCGTATTTCTTTACTAACAGCGGTGTCTCTTATTTACCAAGCTATCCCCGTAGTCCCTACGGTTCTTGTTATCTAAGATCATGATTTTAGTCTCAGTCCCT
>JAAZGI010000279.1 GCA_012511315.1 Clostridium sp. | reverse complement strand
AGTGCTCCTTATAAGAATGTAGTCAATAAAATTATAGCTCGTATCCATTCATTGGCCTTGGGCTAGTACTATTTAAATTTCAATAGTACTTTTGAAGCGCTAATTTCGGTTAGTTCAATTTACTGACCCTTAAAATCTTATATTCTGAAGACTGCTCAAAAAATCTCAGTAAATATGGTGAGGAAACAGAAAATGATGAAGGAATTCGAGCGGAAATGAATTTCCTCTCAAATTAAACCCTTAAAACCTATCGAAAATTAACTCGGTGAATAATTTGGGTTAATTATTCATCTATACCTGAATTGTAAAATTAACCCAAGTTTATTTTTAACAAGATCATTTCCCTTTCATATTCTATAAAAGATGTTATAATTAAATTATTATTATTACTTATTGTTGATAGAATAGTTACTAAACCAATTATCAAGTATCGTTCTATTAATATAAGCAAAAATTAACAAGGGAGAGTGTTTTAATGTTAAAAAAGAGAATTGCTGCCTTACTTCTTCTTGGGACTGCCATTTTTACCATTACCGTTAGCTCTGGTTTTACAGTTTACGCAAATACAAATGACAACAGCGGTGATGTGACTGTCAACGGGAAAAAAGATATCCCAGATATTTTCTCTCTTCCCCCTGCTCCACCGATTCCACCGATTAAGTAAACCATCTTAGAACTTCACCAAAATTAGCCTAAATAAAAAGCCAGCCTCTAAGTGCATTCTTGTACAAGGGGTTGGCTTTTTGTACAATGGAGAGAGAATAAGCCTAGAGGGAGCACTGAATGAGAAAATACAGCCTAAATAAAAGATTTAAACTAACCAAAGTCATATTACTCTTTTGTCTAATTGGATCCTTTCTATTTTTAAGTGGATGTAACCTAGAAGTTGAAGAATCGACCTCACCACAAAAAACCACTTCGGCTTTGGAAACTCAATCTAACTCAATGCCAGTCGGACAAAACTCCTCCACGGCTACTGCAAGCCATGTAACTACTCCCGAGACGACATCAAGTATTCCGGAAACGCAAACTGTAACCCAAACTCCTGCTGTTACCACACCAGTTTCAACTATTTTCTCAGGCGAAGACGCCCGCACCATCTTGCAACAATCAGCCGATGCCATGCTAGCCGTTGAAAGCTATCACTATACGGCCATAAGTAGCTCGAATTTCGGGGAACAGAATCTAGAGTCTGAGACAGATGCTACAATCTTCCCAGCCAAGGGGGACGGTCGTATCACCTCAACCCAAGGCGATATAAGTAGTACAACCTATCTTAAAAATAACCGTATGTATATGTTAGACCCTATCAGTGAACAGTGGGTTTATATGGATATGCCAAAGGACTCAGAAACCGAACCCGTCACTATCCATAAACGTGTTAATGATTATATGACTGTAATAGAGCATGATAATCAATACCTCTTAACCTCCAACCATCCACTGAGTGCCCTAGAATTCTATTCACTCACCGGGATTGAACTACAGCAAAAAGATACCCTCGATGTCATGGATTCCCAGGGACAAACCATGGAAACATTAGTGGAATTTGTTTTAGACGAGAACTTTCGCTATGTAAACGTAAGCTATGAACAAGTCATAACTACTGGAGGCATTAGTACCTATACTTTTTCAAGCTATGATTATTCTGATTATAATCAAGCTGAAGAAGTGATTATTCCTGATGAAATTTTAGTTGAAGCCCAGCCCGTGGATTCTCAATCTGGAAATTAATATCCAGGCTTTTACTCGTAAGCGGTTAATAAGAACACCTAGACTTCATACTCGTTAGAGTTTTGAAATCTAGGTGTTTCTTATTTTTGCTCGTATTTTATTTTAAGTCGATCAGGAAGTTGGTCTGACCAAGGTAGGACTTCT
>JAAZGI010000278.1 GCA_012511315.1 Clostridium sp. | reverse complement strand
GGGACCGGTTTTAATCTTAACCTTCTTTCTTGTGCGCTATTTATCAAGGCGCTTAGCTGAGCCAATCGGTAGACTACAAGGTTTAGCCAGTCGACTGGGATCAGGTGATTTTAAAGGTGAAAACCTTCATTTACAGGAGCAAGAGTTATCAGATTTAAACAATTCTTTGAATGAAGCAGCTGAGCAGCTAAAAGATTATCACGCCAATCAAAAGACCTTCTTTCAAAATGTGTCCCATGAGTTAAGGACACCGTTAACAGGTATTCGTGGGTATGCAGAAGGGATAAAGTTTGGGGTATTTGACAAAATGGAAGCGGCGGATGTAATTTTAGAAGAATCAGAAAAGTTGGAGCATTTGGTGGAGGATATATTATATCTTTCGAGAATTGAGTCCAATGAAAGTCTTCTTAAAGAAAAGACGAAGATTCGACTCTCGGAATTACTTTTGGAGTCGAGAGAACAAGTGGCCAACGATGCTAGAATTCAAGAAAAAGTGATTGAAGTTGAAGTAAAGGATGATCTTGAAATTTCAGTCTACTATGAAGAAATGGTTCGAGCCCTAAATAATTTGCTATCCAATGGGATTCGCTATGCGGATTCGGTGATTCGGTTATCAGGACAAATCCAAGGGGAGGATATTGTGATATGTGTAGAAGATGATGGCCCCGGCCTTGAACCGGGTAGCGAGGAAGTGGTTTTCCAGCGCTTTTCCAAGGGACCGCGAGGCGGTCATGGGATTGGCCTATCCATAGCTCAAGCGGCGGTAGAGCGCCACGGAGGGGCTGTAAGAGCTCAGAACGTCTCGCCTGATGGGGGGGCTTTGTTTATTATCAACCTTCCTTTGCTACAGCTTACGGATTAAAGGCTTTTAAGACGAAAAGATTCTTAAAACTACAGGATAAAAAGGACTTCTTTGGAATTGATCAAACTGTTTTCGGAAAGCTGAAAGTAAAGATGGGGCAGAAAAGCTTTGCTTTTCTGCCCCATTCCTTTGCCATTAGGTGTTTAAGTCTGTTTGGGCTGTGATAAAATAAGAAAACTAATTTGTCGATGATGTGAGCAGAAGGTATAATGAACAAGATGAGTGAAAGGTGAAAACCTAAGGAGGTGAGGGTGTTGGAGACTGAAATAAGGGATTTGATACTCAAGGAACAACTTATTGTTCCCGGTGATCGAATTTTAGTAGCTGTTTCCGGAGGTCCTGACTCCATCTGTCTTTTGCATTTGCTCTATGGCTTAAGGAAGGTCTTGGATTTTGAAATAGGAATTGCTCACATTAATCATGGACTTCGCGGAGAGGAGTCAGATGGAGAAGAGCAGTTTGTCAAAGACCTTGCTAAACAACTAGAACTCCCCATGTTTGTTCACTCAGAGGATGTCATGGCGACATCTCAGCGACTGGGCTTAAGTTTTGAATTGTCAGCTCGCAAGGTACGGTTTGATTATTTTGAGAAGATCATGAAACAGGAGAAGTATAATAAAACGGCTCTGGGGCATCATCGAAATGATCAAGTGGAAACAATTATCCATCGTCTCATGCGTGGAGCCGGACTCAATGGCTTGGCTGGGATGCGACTGATACGCGATCATAAATACATTCGCCCTCTTTTGCATACCCCTCGGTCTAGTATTATAAACTGGCTTAAGGAAGAAAAAATAAGTTATCAACTAGATTCCAGTAATGAAAGTCCCAGCTATACGCGAAATAGCATTCGCCTGCATTTAATTCCACAGCTAGAGCGCTATAATCCAGACCTGATTAAAACCATCGGTACCATGAGCCAGTCGTTGGATTGGGACCGAAGCTATTTAGAAGAGCTAGCCACTGAGATTGCAAAAAAAGAAATGCAGAAGGAAGGTGACAAAGTCATTCTTTCCGAAGCGGCTTTTAAGCAGCCAAGAGCAATCTCATCGCGACTTATTTTTATTGCTTTAGAAAAGCTTAAAGGGAGCCGTTCAGACCTTACCATGGGTCAGGTGTTGGATGTTTTAGATCTAGCAGAGGGGCAAACAGGTCGCCGAATTGATTTAAAAAAAGTGGTAGCAGCCAATCATTATGGTCGAGTGGAGTTGTCTTTGAAAAAGAACGAAGGATTGATAAAAGAAGAGCTCACAGAGCGAACCATTGATATTGCAAAGCTACCCCTGTCCGTAGATTTTGGGCGCTATCAAATTACCTTCAGTAATGAGCCACAAGAAAGTCTTGGCAACCGGATTGATGCCTCGAGATTAGGTAATAAACTAATCCTTCGTCGACGGCGACCCCAGGATCGCATTCAAATGATTGGTATGAATGGCCATAAAAAAGTACAACGAATCTTTATTGATCGTAAAATTCATCGAGAACTACGGGATCAACTACCCATCATTACCGATGAAAAAGGAGATATTTTGTATATTCATCCGGGAATTTGCGCAGAATCATTTAGAATAACCCCAAAGACTGATAAAATATTATATATTACAGTGATGGAGACAGATAACTATGACAAATAAAATTTCTCATAATATTTATGACGACATTGATGAGGTGTTGTACAGTGAAGAAGAACTCAACGGAAAATGCCAAGAGTTGGCTAATCTCATTGACAAAGATTATCAGGGCAAAGAGTTAGTCTTGGTAGGAATATTAAAAGGGTCCTTTATGTTTATGTCGGATCTAGCAAAAAGAACGAAAATTCCATTGGAAATTGAGTTTATGGCGGTTTCTAGCTATGGAAATGCAGCCAAAAGTTCAGGTGTCGTTCGAATTTTAAAAGACCTCGACACGGACATTAAAGATAAACATGTCCTTTTGGTGGAGGATATTATCGATTCAGGTAATACTTTGAACTACTTAATGGATTACTTAAAAGGTCGGGGAGCCGCTTCCGTTGAGGTCATGTGCTTACTGGACAAGCCAGCAGGACGAACCTTGGATATTTCTGTGAAATATGTAGGCTATGTGGTTCCAGATGCTTTTATCATTGGTTATGGCATTGACTACGCGGAGCGTTATCGAAATCTGCCCTATGTGGCCACGCTGAAGGAAGAAATATATAGGAGTACGAATTAATGGAACAAAAACCACAAATGCCCTTGTCCCGATTGGCGATCATGAGCCTACTGCTATTTGCCATCATCGGCATATCGCAGCTTTTGCCTGGAGCCGTCGTTCCAGTAGACTATAGTACCTTCATCTCTCAGGTGAATGAAGGACAATTAAAAGAAGTAAAAGCATATCCCAACGGATCTTATATGACTTTGACAGGGCTTTCAGCTCAAGATGACAAGGAAACAAAGACCGTTATGCTCACGGAAACATACCGAACCTTAGTGGAAGGGAATAACGAACTAGCAGCTAAAGTGACATTAAGAGAACCCATGGGAACTGGCGGAATTCTAGCGCAAATTGCCCCATTCTTTTCAATGATGCTGACAGTAGGACTCTTGTTCTTTTTCATTAGCTTTATGCGGCGAAGCCGAGACCAGACGCCAAAATCGGCGGCGAATTTTGGGAAAAGCAAGGCTCGCTTAGTAAATCCGGAAAATAATCATGTCGACTTTTCACAAGTAGCTGGAGCTGAGGAAGAAAAGTTTGAACTAATGGAAGTCGTTGATTTCCTAAAAGAACCTGGTAAGTATCAAAAATTAGGTGCGAAAATCCCGAAAGGTTTGCTAATGGTTGGTTATCCTGGAACAGGGAAAACCCTACTGGCACGTGCTGTAGCTGGTGAAGCCGGCGTTCCTTTTTACACGATTTCAGGATCTGATTTTGTTGAAATGTTTGTTGGTGTTGGTGCATCACGGGTTCGTGATTTATTTGAACAAGCCAAACGCAACGCCCCATGTATTATTTTCCTTGATGAAATAGATGCCGTTGGCCGCCAGCGTGGAACAGGCTTTGGCGGAGGACATGATGAGCGGGAACAAACCTTGAATCAACTTCTAGTTGAAATGGATGGATTTGAAGAGAATCAAGGAATTGTCGTTATGGCTGCAACTAACCGGGCTGATGTATTAGATCCGGCGCTTTTAAGACCTGGTCGTTTTGACCGACAAATCCACATTGATTTACCTGATTCCCGAGGGAGAGAAGAAATCCTTAAAATCCACACTCGGAACAAGCCCTTAGGTGACGACGTCAATTTAAGCATCATTGCTAAAACTACCACCGGATTCTCTGGTGCCGAGCTTGAAAACTTAGCCAATGAAGCCGCTCTTTTAGCAGCACGAGAAACCAATACCTATATTTCAATGGCTCATTTCGAGGAAGCTCGAACTAAGGTTCAGCTAGGCCCTGAAAAAAAATCCAGAGTACAAACCGAAGAAAGCAAATACTTGACAGCTTATCATGAAGCAGGGCACGCTATTGTAGCGAGGTCCCTACCAACCATAGATCCAGTTACTGAGATATCAATTATTCCGCGTGGTCGAGCGGGTGGTTACACGATGCATATTCCATTAGAGGATACCAGTTATACCTCAAGAACATCCCTAATGGACGATTTGGCAACGCTCTTTGGCGGCCGTTGTGCTGAAAAGTTAATTTTAAACGACATCTCAACTGGAGCCAAAAGTGATATTGATCGGGCATCCATGATTGCCAGAGCTATGGTTAAGGAATATGGTATGAGTGATGTGATTGGCAACCTATCCTTCGGAGATTCTGAAGAAGTGTTCTTGGGTAGAGATATGGGTCGGCAGCAGCCTTATTCTGAAGCCATGGGAGACTTGATTGACCAAGAGGTTAAAAACTTAGTGGATTCAGCTTATAATAAAGCAGAGGAAATCCTGCGCAATGAAATTGATAAGCTGCATTTAGTAGCCCAAAGTCTTTTAGCGAAAGAAACCCTGCAGGCCTATGAATTTGAAGCGCTGTTCTCTGAAGGGAAACTACCTGAAGGACTGAGTGAAGTAGAAGCAAGACGGGCCAATGAAAAAGTATTGGAAGAACATGGCAGACGCAAACGGGAAAGTTTAGAACTTTTACGAAAGGCTTCAAACTAGAACTTTTAATAAAAACTTGAAAAACAGACAGGAATTGAAGTTTTGTAATGTAATAAATAGGCCTTGAAATGAATTTACAGGGGAATCCTTGTAGAGGCATCGATTTTGAGCTTGAAATCCTTGTTCAAGATGTTAACAGAGATTGAACTTTGGATAATGCAGAACATTTACCTTGAGTCTAGCTTCTTTTCTGATTAAACTTGTAGTAGGCATATTATTTTTATCTGTACAGGAGGGTCCCATGGAATTAGGAATGGAACACACATCTCAATTTATCGTGGAAGAACATCATTCAGCAGAATTTCTTGGATCTGGTGACTTGGAGGTCTTAGCGACCCCAGCCCTAATCGCATTTTTAGAAAAAACTTGCAAAGATTCCATTCGTCCTGCCATGGAAAAAGAGTTGACCAGCGTCGGGATTCACATTGAGTTGGATCACTTAAAAGCTTCGTTAATAGGAGCGCAAATTCGCTGCACTTCTGAAGTGGTGGCCCAAGAAGGAAAGCTCATTCGTTTTACAGTGAAGGCTGAATCAAATGGAAGCCTCATTGCCCAAGGGAAACATACTCGGGCGATTGTAGACCGCGAGCGCTTTTTGGCCGGATTAAATAAATAGGCAATTAAAAAGAACAAAATAAAAGTATCCTTAAGGAGGAACAATTTATGTTAACAGACATCCAAATTGCTCAGCAAACAAAGATGGAGCCCATTGTAGATGTGGCCGCCAAAGTAGGTCTTAGCCCAGACGATCTTGAGATGTACGGAAAGTACAAAGCGAAGATTTCAAGTGAAGCTCTAAATAGGCTTCAGAAAGAACCCGATGGGAAATTAATTTTAGTTACAGCTATTAACCCAACACCAGCCGGAGAAGGTAAATCAACGGTAACAGTTGGTTTGGGTCAGGCTTTAAATAGAATCGGGAAAAAAGCCGTTATCGCTTTAAGAGAGCCGTCTCTTGGACCAGTCTTCGGCGTTAAGGGCGGAGCTGCTGGCGGTGGATACTCTCAAGTGGTACCAATTGAAGATATCAACCTTCACTTTACTGGGGACTTCCATGCGATTACTTCAGCCAACAACTTAATTTGTGCCTTGATTGATAACCACATCCAGCAAGGGAATGAATTAAGAATCGATTCAAGAAGAATCACCTTTAAGCGTGTTCTTGACATGAATGACAGAAACCTTAGAGATGTTGTTGTTGGACTTGGTGGTAAAGGAAATGGATTTGTTCGTCAGGACGGCTTCATGATTACTGTGGCATCAGAAATCATGGCAATTCTTTGCTTATCCAGTGACTTGGAAGATCTTAAAAAACGGATTGGTGAAATTGTTATCGGTTATAACCTAGATGGCAAACCAGTATTTGCAAAGGAACTCAATTGCCAAGGAGCAGTGGCACTTCTGATGAGAGAGTCCATCCTTCCAAATATGGTTCAGACCCTAGAAAACACACCCGCTTTAATTCACGGTGGTCCATTCGCTAATATTGCTCACGGATGTAACTCCATTATTGCAACCAAGGCAGCAATGAAGCTTGGCGATTATGCCATTACAGAAGCTGGATTTGGTGCAGACTTAGGAGCAGAGAAGTTCCTTGATATTAAGTGCCGTTTTGGTGGACTTAACCCATCAGCCGTAGTAGTTGTTGCTACAATTAGAGCTCTTAAGCATCACGGTGGTGCTAAGAAGGGTGAGTACGGTGAGGAAAACTTAGAACAACTTAAAAAGGGTATTGTTAACCTTGAAAAACAGGTTGAAAATGTTCGTAAGTTTGGACTTGAGCCAATCATTGCCATCAACAAGTTTGCAACAGACTCTGATGCAGAAATTAAGTTTATCGAAGATTTCTGCAAAGAGAACAACGTTCGGGTTGCTTTAACCGACGTATTCGCAAAAGGTGGAGAAGGCGGAGAAGCTTTAGCTAGAGAAATTGTTGATTTAGTTGAAAACAAGGAATCTAACTTTAAGGTTCTTTACGATG
>JAAZGI010000277.1 GCA_012511315.1 Clostridium sp. | reverse complement strand
TCTATGAGGTCTACCACATGGATCTGTCCGTCGAACCCGAAGCCGCCGAATGAGCGGCTTTTTTCATCTCAAAATTTAAAATAATGGAGGTCAATCAATGGAATTCTTTAACAGTGCAGTAGATGTATTACAGACTCTCGTCGTCGCTCTCGGTGCGGGCCTTGCCATCTGGGGCGTCATCAACCTTCTGGAAGGCTACGGTAACGATAACCCCGGTGCCAATGCTCATGGTCAATAAAGAAGCAAGGAGAGAATTTCGGAAGCGGCTACCAATAATGAGCCACAGAATACAATCAAGACAGTCCCCCGTGATTCCGTACAGCATTAATATAACAAAACAGGCAGCATCCGTCATCTTTTAGGGAAAGATAGTGCTTCTGGCAAAGTATCAAGAGCACCAAAATCCAATGCGTTATACACTATCTCACTGAGGCAGATAGAGTATCGGAAAACGGGCGAAACAATCACCACCGCTGTCCACAAATACCAAGTGGACAACGATGGCGAATGGGACGAGATTCGGTTTGATTTTGAGTATGCACAACCGAAATCGTAAAGCTGACAGATTGAGATGCTCTGGTGATTTTTGCTCCTCCTCAGATGGGCGACGGCAATATTGCCATCTACCTTGACGTAATGTTGGCACTCGAAGCTATAATTGTTGCGGCTGTCACCACTGTGAAGAAAAGGCACTGCGTTTATCATTTCCGCATATAGAAGTCAGCCCACCAGCTGCTTTGTCGATGGGCTGGTCTTTGAACAGCAAGCACAGGGAAAGATATTATGACGTTTGTGGGGCAGGATTAACACTCCACGGGGTATGGCAAGGAGGGCCAGAACAGGGAGTGCTAGTCCAAGTAGTGCTTACAAATTCATCACAGCTTTGGCATTTGTTTCCGTATTCATAATAATGTTGTGCTCCCGAATGATAATGATTCCCTGTCCAAGTATATACTGTGCTGCCGTGGTTTGTTTTATAAAGCAAGTAAACAATACTGCTTTCATACCATATACTTGGAGCATGGTAGGAACCGTTATATGCCTCATTTGTCCAACTAACTGTGTTGGTTGGCGCATTCTTAAATTTCAAAACTGCTGTTCTGCCGGGTTTGTGATACCAATTTGATGAGGACAGTTTTGCAAAGTGATAATCATTGAATCCAACATCCAAAGTGGTATCCTTTCGAACAGCAATTGCATTTGTCCAGCCTGAAGTAGAGGATGGCCTTGATGTTTGTTTCTTTACACAGCTATAACCAAGTTGACCTTTAAGATCGGCCTTAACTACATTTGCAACAGTAGAAATATCTGCCAAATGGTTATAAGACTGTCCTGAGAAATCACCGGGGTCGCAGGCGGAGCTTCTACCAAGAGCATAAGCATAGCAGTTTTAGTTTGGCATGGTAGAAGGATTCCAAGAGTGCAGCGTGCTATACTGCAGAGTATAGCGTGTTAACGAAGCTGAGCCATGTTCGTCTGTCCAACCATGATAGAGATTGACTGCATGGCGAACAGCTTTTAAGAAATCACTTGCAACCGTGTAGTTAACCACTAGATGTAAATCCGGATCAGATTCAAAGGCAGCAACTACTTTTTGAATATTGATTCCATTCAACTCTTGAGGAATCGCAACTCCCAGAGTCAAAAGCTGTTCTACACATTCCTCTGGTTGCAAAGAGGAAAGAAGCGTTTTTTATTCGGCGCGGTTCCTCCCTTCAGCAGTAGCTTGTACAGTCATACAGCATAGCAGACAAAGGGACAGTAGAATAGCAAAAAACTTTTTCACTTTCACTTTGAAAACTCCTTTCTGTTTTGAATAGATTTGATTCGCATTTCATCATTGAGTTATGGCACTATGCTCTTTGACGAAACTTCTTAATTCTTCGTAAAAATCTGCAAACTCTGTCCAACCAACAACTGGCGCAGATCTGTCCGAATCAACCTCAAGATCTGCAATTGCATCGCAAATTACAGATATTTCAAGATTCGCAGGAATCGAGATTCCATGGTCTGTAAGGCGCTGAAGGAGTATCGTTTCCTCCAACTCCGACAGCTTCTGCGGCATCTGATTGTTGGAACAGGCGGAAAAAACACAGACAAAGCCAACTAGAGCAATTATTGCAACGATAACACGTTTTCTTTTAGCGAATAACATAGATCACACCTCCGAGAAGTTAATTTAATAATAAAAATATCAATTCCCTATTCTGAGAAGTTTATATCATCCAAATTTCAGAAACTACTTCTTTTATTTCATCCCATGATATATCTTTAGCATAACTATATTCTTTCTGGTATCTAGTCCAATGACTATACAAAACATCACTTTCAAAAACTTCTTTAATAATTAGTTTTCCATCTAATAAAACAGATATTGAACTTCTCTTTTCTGATGTTGCCCGTATAGCTTCTCTTAATATAACTTTATCAATATTATTTCCTTGAACCTTTGACAGAATATAAATATCATAAAAGTCCCTCATTCTTGTATTTGCAATCCCTCTTGAAATGAGAGTTTCAATTTTTTCTGCAATAACTGTCTCTATATTGTAGGCTAGTATTTCAATACTCCTATCTTCAAGCATTAAATCAAATTTATAAACTATTTCCTTAGGCGTTATTTTATCTCCTGTAGTTATATCTACTTTAAGTGGAATTCTAGCATTTTCCATAAGAGCCTCCATAGACACCCTAAATCCTGAATACTCATCTTCTGCTCTTATCTCTTCAATCTTTATCAATCTAATATCCACTCCATCCTCTATTTGTACAGATAAAATGGAATCTAACACACTTTGAATAGTATCAAATGTTACTGGATAAGATTTAATAGTCACATCCATATCTATGGTGGATCTTAAATCTACACCAACTATTGCAGCTATTAACATCCCACCTTTTAATATGAATTTATCTCTATACTCAGATAAAGATACTCTTTCAAGAAGTCTCTCTAACATATAGTTTCTTAAAAGAATTTGTGCACTAATATCCATTTCTTTACTCATGTTTTTTATTAGGTCTTTTAATTGTCTTAGGTTTTTCATAGCAATATCTCCACATAGTTTCTTAATATATTTTGTATATCTAATTCTTCGGCATATCTCATTAATAATGGAATGTTTTTATCTTTGCTACTTAAGTACCTTTTGACAGCTTCATTTAAAATACCAACATCCATGTTATTACGATTTCTTACAATGTCACAGATAGTTCTTTCCTTGTTATATGCTTTAATATCTCTCCCATAGATAGTTTTCAATTCAATAACTCCCATTTGATGCAGCGTTTTTTTTACAGTATAAACCTTAATACCTTCATCTCTTAGGTGTGTAGCATTATATCCATAAGGAATAGTTACAGACCATTCAATAGGATCTCTATCTGTTAAATCATGTAGATACAATGCAGTTTCATGAGAGAAAATAATTCTTTGATTTTTAGCTTGAATCCTATACATTTCATCATCAAATGCATCTGGTGTTAAATAAACCCCATGAGCGACTCTCTCTAGTTTCTTTTCTTTTAATAAAATGTTTAAATATTGCCTAGAGATACCTGCTGCTTCAACTTCTCTTGTAAGAATTAGACCATCTTTAGTTTCAATTAACTTTTCTAGCTTATCTTGATAGTTCAAAGTTATCATCTCCTATTTACTTTTACGCTCTGATTATACTTCGTTTAAGCGTAAAAGTAAATAAGTTTTAAACATTTTTTTATAATCTATAAACGTCTTTTGTTCTATCCACACTGATGTTATGTATATTAAAATAAAATTTATGAGCAGAAAAATAGGCATGGGTATTTTTTTCGAGAAAAGAAATAAACTATGTAGATTTCATTTCTTCAATTGGTGTTCAAATAATTTTAGGTTACTGTAAAATCAGGCTCTATAAGCACCAAATAGATGTGTTAAAACTTACTGAATTAGGTCGAAATAGGCCCACTAACAGAAAAAGCCTTGGTTTCCCAAGACTTTTTCTAGTTATTATACTATTCCCACTCGATAATTGATTCGAGGTTTACACTATA
>JAAZGI010000276.1 GCA_012511315.1 Clostridium sp. | reverse complement strand
TGCAAAACCCCTCGGATCCAGATGCTAGTTTTCGTATAAAGGCGGGTAAAAGCCATAAGGGTTATGTGGCTAACTTTGTAGAAACTTGTGGTGATGATGGGCCAAGTTTCATCACCGACTATGATCTTAAAGCTAATACTTACAGTGATCTAAACTTTAGTAAAGATCTTCTAGAAGGCCTGGGTCTGCAAGAAGAAGAGCTGACCCTGATAGCAGATGGGGCCTATGGTAGTGAGGAAGTTAAAAATCTAGCAAGGGCAAATAAGATAAATCTAATAACCACTAGTCTCGTTGCTAAATCTCCTGATAAGATAAGGGCTCACTTTGAACTTTGTCCTTCAAGCAAGGAGATCTTGCTTTGCCCAGGAGGCTATCGTCCTATAAAGACCAGCTACTATGAAGAAAGTGGACTTTACCGGGGTGTATTTGATAAGGAAATTTGCATGGCCTGCTCCTACAAATCTAACTGTGGTATGAAGGAGCAAAAAAAGACCAGCTATGTCATCATAAGTGAAAAAACCCTCAGTAGGGCAAAAGACCTAATTCAAATGGGTGAAGAGGCCTATAAAGAACTGGCAAGAAAACGAAATGGTATAGAGGGTATACCCTCAATTCTCAGACGAAGGTATGGTATAGACAATCTACCTGTCAGAGGACTTTTGCGCTCAAAAGCCTGGTTAGCTTTTAAGGTTGGGGCAATAAATGTAAAGAGACTACTAAGGAGCATGGAAGAAGGGTTAGAAGTGGCCTAAGACTAGAGGGGATTTCTTGCTCTCCCTTTTTAATTAGACTTTTTTAAGCATGTAAATACTTTTCATGCTAATCGTAGCTTTGAGGGCATGACTTTTGACACCATAACCAATAATTAAGTAAATAAATTTTGCTATATCATTGAAAAAAGTCCTCATGTTTCTATTATTGGAATATCAGGACTTTTATTATTTCCTTGGCTTTATAAAAACATAGGTATGATTTGTTTTTTCGGTTTTACTATGGCCTTATATATATGTAATAAGAAAAACTGAACTTATATCGAATAAGAATTTCTAAAGATATTTTGGTACACAGCAAATATTGTCATTGCCTGCTTCTAGATTTTTTTGAAAGGATTATTCTGACAATCATTCAATTTGCGGGCCGCTTTTTTCAAGATAAACTCAGTTTTAAGACGATTTTTAGATGGATCAATTTAGGGCGTATCAAGGTAGCTCTCGAGGCCTTATGACACAAGGGCAAAAGGCGCAAGTCCCCTAAAAAAGAGGGACATTCCAGCTGGAAAACTAGTCTAAAAGCGACCCCAAGAGGTGAGTGCAAGAACGACTCCGAGCCACTGGGAAGGAGATCGGATTGTTTCTTCCCGTGGTAATAGCAAGGGCTCTTTGGCTACTTTTGCCGAATGAAAAAGCCGGTTGTATCTTCTCTTCCTAATGGCTGATCGCACTGCGGCTTCAATGGAAATCGCTATAGGAAGGCTACTAAAACTCCTTGGTTCCGAGCTAGTCCAAGGGATCACGACAGATCGTGGGAAAGAATTCGCCTGCTATAAGCTCATCGAAGAAGACGCACAGGAATAGATGCTTTTTACAGATCCTTACAGTGCTTGGCAGCGGGGAACCAGTGAAAACAGCAAGGGACTCCTTCGTGAATTCTATCCAAAAAAGACAGATCTCGCTAAAGTTGCAGAAGATAATTTGTTTAAAAATCGAATGAAGATAAACTTAAGCCCGAGAAAATGTCTAAACTGGAAAATACCATTTGAAGTATTTCAGCATAAAGTGTTGCACTTGGCTTGCCAATCCATCATAAACAATAAATATCAAATAATAGAGTTTGTAATTAGATTTTTGTATGAATCTTTCACTAAGGGGTAACTATATATTATAAGATATATTATTAATAAATTAGAAGCCAAGGGAGGATCTATGATGGATAAAAAAAATTATCATAATGGACATAATCATGAAGAAGAACATAATAATCAGCAGAGCCACGATAATCATAAGGAACAGCAACATCACAATCATCATGAAATGATGATTGAAGATTTTAAAAGAAGATTTTTTATATCAATGATTGTTACAATTCCTATACTTATCCTTTCACCTATGATTCAAGATTGGTTAAATATAGAGTTTACATTTACTGGAAGTAATTATATACTATCTTCTTTATCTACATTTATATACTTTTATGGAGGTTGGCCATTTTTAAAGGGATTAAAAGATGAATTAAAAGAAAAGAAACCTGGCATGATGACTCTTATAGCTATGGCAATTTCTGTAGCCTATTTATATAGTGCAGCAGTAGTCTTCGGTCTTGAAGGACATGATTTCTTCTGGGAACTTGCAACGCTTATTGACATAATGCTTTTAGGCCACTGGATTGAAATGAGAGCCGTATTAAGTGCCTCAAGCGCACTAGAAGAACTAGCTAAACTTATGCCAAACACAGCTCATGTAATTAAAGATGGAGAAGTAGTAGAAGTTGATATAAGTGAACTTAGATCTGAAGATACAATACTTGTAAAACCAGGAGAAAAAATCGCAGCCGATGGAATTATAATTAAGGGAACAAGCCATATAAATGAATCAATGTTAACAGGTGAATCAGTGCCTGTAGAAAAACATAAGGGAGACAATGTTATAGGAGGATCTATAAATGGCGATGGATCCATAGAAGTAAAAGTTAAAAATATAGGTAAAGACTCCTATTTATCAAAAGTTATAGATTTGGTTAAAAAAGCACAAGAGTCTAAATCTAAAACTCAAAGTTTAGCAGATAAAGCTGCTTTTTGGTTAACTATAGTAGCACTTACTGTAGGATTTGCTACCCTTGTGGTGTGGTATCTAATAACTAGAGATTTTGCATACGCCACAGCAAGAATGGCTACAGTAATGGTAATCACATGTCCTCATGCCTTAGGACTTGCAATACCATTAGTAGTAGCAACATCCACAGCACAATCAGCTAAAAATGGTTTGCTTATAAGAAATAGAACACAATTTGAAAATTCAAGGAAAATTGATACTGTAGTATTTGATAAAACGGGAACACTTACTCATGGAGAGTTTGCAGTAAATTTCATAGAAGTTTTTGATGATAATTATACTAAAGAAAGAGTGATAGAATTTGCAGCAACTCTTGAAAACAATTCTGAGCATCCAATAGCAACGGGAATAATAAAAAAGCAAGAAGAAATGGGATTGTCTACTTTAAAAATCGATGGTTTTCAAGCTATACAAGGAAAAGGCGTAGAGGGAACTATAGACGATAAACATACAATGGTAGTGAGCCCTGGATATTTAAGAGAAAACAAGATTGAAGTACCTAGAGAATTACCAGAACATGGTGTATCGACAGATGTATTTTTAATCATAGATGATAAATTAATTGCAGCAATAGGACTATCAGATAGGATAAGAGAAGAATCATATAGTGCCATAAAGAGACTTAGAGAAGAAGGAATTAAAACCTGGATGCTTACAGGTGATAATGAAAAAACAGCAAAGCAAGTATCTGAAGAATTAGGACTGGATGGATATTTTGCAGAAGTATTGCCTGAACAAAAGCAAGAAAAGATTAAGGAATTACAATCACAAGGAAGATTTGTAGCAATGACTGGAGATGGAGTAAATGATGCACCAGCACTAGCC
>JAAZGI010000275.1 GCA_012511315.1 Clostridium sp. | reverse complement strand
TCGTGAACCGTCGAGTGGCTATCTTACCTCCACCAATGATTAAAATTTGTTTGCCTTTTAAGTTAATAAAGAGCGGAAAATAGCCGAAAGTTGACTCCATTCATATCCCTCCTTCTCGATTGGACGCATGACTACAATCACCTCTGCTCCCATAGCTTGAGCTGCCTTCACCTTACTTTGGAATCCACCCACAGAACCCGATTCTTTCGTAACCACAAACTGAGACTTGGCGGCTCGGAACATTGCTTCATTTAAAGACTCCGAAAAAGGGCCTTGCATACAAATAATTCTCTTGGCTGCATAGCCTAAGGCAAGGGCTTTCTCTAAAGAATCCACCATGGGAATCACTCGAAGCCAAACTCGCTCGCGAAAATCAGTCACTTGGGTAAACTCTTCTAAGTTTTTACTGCCAGTGGTTAAAAATATATTGCCTGATTGCTCATTTAAAATCTTGATTGCAGACTCCATGCTGTCCACCCAGTGGACCCCAGGGGACAACATTTCTTTTTGGTCTTTGATACCAGCTCGTAGCAGGCGGTAATAATCCACCTTGGACTGGTCAGAAGCCCTTCGAATATTGTCTGACACTAGACCTGCAAAAGGATGTGTTGTATCCACCACCGCTTGCGCGCCACAACTTTGAATGAGCTGAGACATGCCAGCCTCATCTAATCGACCCACTTGAACTTCTACCCCGGGAATATCTTTGACAAGTTCTTCTCCATAATCGGTAGCACAGGATAAAGTCACCTCTGTCCCAAGAGAAACCAAGAACTTTGCAAACTCTCGTCCTTCCGTGGTTCCGCCAAACACTAGGATTTTCATCTTAAACTTGGTAGCCGCGTTTAGTTACCATGCGGCCCTTCATTAAGTGGGTAGCTGCATTACCTATAATTACCATGGTAAACATGTCTACTTCGCTGTCTTTTAATTCTGCCAAGCTCATAATTTGATCGGACTGTCCTGGACGAAGGGCATTGCGTACCACGCCACAAATCGTATCAGCCGACTTATATTTTAAGGCAATCTCACAAGCTTTGGCCAAATAATCTCGACGTGTTTTACTCATCGGATTATAAAGGCAAATTACAAAATCAGCTTGAGCGGCTCCCTCCAAGCGTTTTTCAATTACTTCCCAGGGTGTCATTAAATCGCTTAAGCTAATGACAGCAAAATCATTGGCTAAAGGCGCACCTAATACGGCAGCTGCGGCATTGGCCGCTGTAATCCCTGGTATCACTTCAAGATCAATTTCGGTTTCTTCCGCCAATAATTCATAGAGTAGGGTTGCCATTCCATAAATTCCCGCATCACCACTAGAAACCACTGCCACTTGTTTGCCTTGTTTTGCTAGTTCCACTGCCTGCTCACATCGTTCGATTTCACTGCGCATACCAGTGGCTACCACTTCCTTATCCCCCAATAAATCTTGGATCAGATTAATATAAGTCGTATAGCCCACCACCACATCGGCTGCTTTTAAGGCCTCTTGAGCAGCTGGTGTAATCTGAGAAAAATTCCCCGGACCTAAGCCCACCACATAAATTTTCATCATTTGAACTCCTTGTATTTTAAACCCTAGTCAAGCTAGGTCTTTATTGTCTTTGCCATGGCTAAATCAACCACCTTCAAGTCTGGTGTTTTAACCTACTTTTTTAAAACTACCTTTTCTAGTTCGATTTCTCCTCGAACCTTCCCCTAACCTTCTGGTTACCTTTCACTCTATCCTTTGCTCTAACGTTCATGTTAAATCGTGCTTTATCTATTTTATTAATAGGGCTTTATTCTCCTTGTTAATTAGCGTTCTATCCTTCTTGTTCATTACTGTTCTATCCTTCTTGTTCATTAGCAATTTCTACTTCACGCTAATTCTTAATGTTCGATTACTATCAAAACCATGATCTTAACAGTCTTTGGTAAAGTTATCTAAAAGGTTTTGGAAAGGTTACGGTTTTTTCTTCCATAGCCACTGCGATCGTCATGCCGTCTTGAGATTGTTTGCTCCGTAATATTTTACCTTGGCCTGAAGCCATATAGGCGGCCGTTTCACAGACATTGCCCACACCAGTAATGCGTTTCACAAAATCTGATTCAGCAAAAAGATGACTAAAGGGTGCCAGATCTTCTTTCGAATATACTTTGAAGGGAATTCGCTCTTTTTCTGCCAATTCAATCAAGGCTCTTTCGTCTTTTTTCAAATCAATGGAAGAAATATCTGCAAGGGCTAAGGGATGAATGTTTAGTTCCTCCAAGGTCTGTTTAAAAAAATGATACAGTTTTTCAGGATTTGTATTGCGGCGAGCTCCCATTCCCACGTGTATAACTGGGGGGATGAGCTGAACCATATGCTGAAATGGCCAGGCTTTGATATAGGGAGAAACCACAATGCCCACGGATCCTTCGTTTTCATTTAAAACCTTTGAGTCATCAAGACTTTCCTGAAGATTTTCCTGTTGTTTTGATTTTTTTTGTTCTGTACTTTCCTGTTCTGTACTTTCCTGTTCTGCACTTTTTTGTTCTGCTTTTTTCTGTACTAGTTTCTCTTGAACTGTTTCCTCCTGATTTTTCCAAGCTACTAACCCTTGAGGTAAGGGTCCTTGGACTTTGAGGTCGCTCAAAAAGCTTACTGAGTTGCCCTCTAACAGGCGAGTAGACACTACTTTAATTTGCTCAGGGTAAAGGAGTTTAAACCCCTCTGCTCTGGCATAGGAGTCCACTGCAAAAACTTGGTTTATATCCGTGGCTGTGGTCACTACCGGAGTAGCTCCTGTATGTTTTGCTAATTCTAGAGCCCAATCGTTGGCTCCCCCAAGATGTCCTGACAAGACCGGGATGACAAAGCGTCCCAATTCATCCATAACAACCACTGCTGGATCGCTGGTTTTCGCCTCAATAAAAGGTGCTATGCCTCTCACGCAAATACCTAAGGCGCCAATAAATAGGAGCCGAGCACCGGGTTTAAATTCTCTTTTTACGCAGTCATGTAAGCCCTTAACCCGGACCACTTTTCCTGGCATCCCTTCACTTATGCTATGAGCCAAGGTTTCACCTTGTTTCGAAAAACAAAAGTAAACAGGTCTACTCATTGCCTTGCCTAAATTCATGGCTAAACTGAGGATGGTATAACAGAGAGCGATCATAATCTGTTCCTAGGAAATCGCCCACTAATATTAAAGCTGTTTTTGTAATTCCTGACTTTTTACCATCTATCGCTAAATTCTCTAAATTCGTATAAATGACTCTCTCATCTGGCCAGGTTGCTTTATAAACAATGGCTGCTTTGGTTTTAGCTGGGTATCCCCCCTTAACCAACCGCTTCGCTAATTCTTCCATCATGGAACTTGAGAGAAATATCGCCATGGAGGCTTGGATCTTCGCCAAATGCTCAATACTTTCTTTTTCAGGCACCGGTGTACGGCCTTCCATACGCGTTAGAATCAAAGTTTGTGTCACGCCAGGAAGGGTGTATTCAAGGCCTAGGCTAGCTGCCGCGCCCTGAAAAGAACTGACACCAGGAATCACTTCATAACTTAAACCCAGCTTTTTTAAAGCATCCATTTGTTCTTTAATGGCCCCATATATGCTGGGGTCACCGGTGTGCAAACGAACTAATCGCTCCACTTTTTTTTGCGATGTTTCCATAACTGCCAAGACTTCTTCCAAGGTCATTTGAGCACTATTATGAATCTCACAATCTGGGCGACACCAGTTTAAAAGTTCTGGATTCACCAAGGAACCGGCATAAATAACCACATTGGCTGTTTCCAGTAATTCTCGTCCGCGAACGGTAATCAGCTTGGGATCACCAGGTCCTGCACCTACAAAATAAATCATTGTTTTTCCTCCTTGGCAATCACAATACTAAAGTAATCTGGTTTATCATTGGGTTTAATCTTTCGCCGATAGGTTGCTAAGTCTTTATAAATTGCTTCGCCCTCCATAGCCACCCGTGTGACTATAGAAATATTACTGGTGTCCTCTAAGGCTTTTAGTACCTCTTCCATATTTTT
>JAAZGI010000274.1 GCA_012511315.1 Clostridium sp. | reverse complement strand
GCTGGCTTTTTAATTGCTATTCTTTGTCCCATCTTTGGTTCTTTCTTGGTTCTAAAACGCTTTTCCATGATGGGCGATACTTTATCCCACTCAGCTTTTGCCGGCGTTGCTCTGGGTTACTTTTTTGGTATGAATCCTTCTTTGGCTTCCTTAGTTTACACACTGCTGGCTGCTCTTTTGATTGAATATTTAAGGAACCGCTTTAAAAGCTATCAAGAAATCGTTATGGCTATTGTGATGACTTTCAATGTCGGTTTAGCTATTATACTAGCTTCAAGAGGCGGCAGCGCCAATATTACAGCTTTTTTATTCGGTTCCATCCTAACCGTTGAGATAGCAGATTTAATGTTGATCGCTGCAGTTACTTTGACTAGCTTAGTCTTTATCCGACTCTCCTATAATCAACTTCTTTATATTACCTTCGATGAAGAAGGTGCCGAAATCTCAAAAATTCCTGTCAAGCGAGTAAACTATCTCTTCATGGCTCTCACTGGAGCTGCTGTAGGTGTTTCCATTCGCGTAACGGGTTTGCTGGTTATCTCTTCCATCTTGGTTTTACCCATGGCAGCAGCTTTAAACCTGCGTAAGGGCTTCAAGCAAACACTATATTTTGCGGTGTTATTTGGAATCATCACTGTGATGTCAGGCCTTGTCATTTCCTATTACATTGATTCCGCCCCCGGTGGAACCATAGCCCTTATGAGTGTGGCTGTGCTATTGGCATCTTTCCTAGCTAAAAAAAGATGATATCAAAGCGTTTCCATACACTAGACTACAATTAAAATTTCTTTCGTAAATTTAACTTTTAAGGGATCTTATAGAGAAAGCCATTTTTGATGAATCAAAAATGGCTTTCTCTATAGTTTTTTCAGCTTACTCAATAATATACGAACTACTAAACATCTTTTATTCTATTTTAATCCACAAGCTCTTCCTTCTTTTGGGCTTCCTTGAGCTTACTGCACTCAGCACAGATTCCTATGAGCTCTAAATGATGCTCTTTTATGGAAAAGCCTGTTTCCCGGTTAATTAGTTCTTCTATTTTTACCATGGGACAATCCAAATCCACAGTTTTATCACACAGCTCACAAGTCATTGTATGGATGTGCTGGTCTCTTTTTAAAACATAATTGTTTTTATTATCACCCAAATCATATTTATCCAAGACATTTATACTTTCCAGTAAATCCAATGTACGATATACCGTTGATAAGTTGATATAAAGGTCACGTCGTTCCACTTCTTCTCGAATGGTTTCAGCATCAAGGCCATGTTCGGACAACGACAAAATTTCCAGAATCGCCTTTCTAGGTTTCGTTACTTTTAAATCATGCTTTTTAAGCAATTCTCGAATGTTCATATTATCACCACCTTGTCTAATGTCTATTATAACAGATTTAAGATTTCAACATACGAAACAATATTTGGATTCAACCATTGAATTTCAATATTAAAAACTAACATGGATTTGAATCCTGAATTAAAATGCAAAGAATTTATGTCCTCTTCTAAGATTCCCTCCTAATTCTCCAAGCAAGTTATATAAGAATTATTGGGTCAGTCATGTTATAATAATGTAGTCAAAATCGGAGGAATACACATGATTGCATTGTCGTGCAAAGATATTAAAAAAGAATACGGAACCGATGTAATCCTTAAAAACATTTCCTTTACCATCAATGAAGGAGATAAGGTTGCGCTGATTGGTGCAAATGGCGTTGGAAAATCAACG
>JAAZGI010000273.1 GCA_012511315.1 Clostridium sp. | reverse complement strand
TGTGCTTCGCCAATTGGGCTTAGAGATTCCAGTGGCAGGCCTTGTCAAAGATGAGCGTCATCGCACCCGAGGGATTATTTACAATAATCGGGAAGTCAACTTAAATGGCTATCGAAACGTATTACACTTAATTACACGAATTCAAGATGAAGTGCATCGCTTTGCCATTGCTTATCATCGATCCTTACGGAAACGAACCCAAATTCGGTCCATCTTAGATGATATACCTGGCATTGGCGAGCGTCGCCGCAAGAACTTGTTATTAAAATTAGGGAGCGTGGATGCAATTCGAAAGGCTTCAGTTGAAGAGCTTTTGACGGTGCCAAGCATGAATAAACGTGTGGCTCAAGGCGTTGTAGACTTTTTTAATCCAGAACAAAATCAATTAAAGTCCGCCTCCCAGACCGAAAATCAAAAAGGTCAGCCGAAAGAAGACTGACAAGTGACGAGAACTTTTGAAAAAAATTAAGATTAAATTCACCCGAGAGGAAAGCTGTTGTATAATAAAGTGAATTGGGACGGCACAATCGGCTGGCCTGAATCATAGAGTCAGGAAAAACTGATCCTGCTAGGTAGTTTAAACAATGGATACCGCCTAGGATCGATCAAACTAGATTAAATAAAGAATGAAACAAAAAGTTGGAGTGAAAATGAATCAATATATGGCATTTGCCCAAAAATTGGCAGAGGTTCTTCCAGAAGAAAAGATTCTGATTGATGAGCCGATGATTAAACATACTAATTTCAAATTAGGCGGACCGGCCGATGTCATGGTCCTTCCTACCACAGAGAAGGAGCTGGAAATTGTTCTAGCCATAGCTCGGGAAGAGTCAATCCCTTTCTTCATTGTTGGCAATGGGTCCAACTTGGTGGTTCGGGATGGTGGGATACGTGGCCTGGTCATTAAACTGGAACATTTTAATCAGATTCGTGTGGAAGACCACTGTATTATCGCAGAATCTGGTGCAGAATTAATAAAATTATCTGAAATTGCTTTGGAACATCATTTATCAGGCTTAGAGTTTGCCTGTGGTATTCCAGGCTCTCTTGGTGGCGCTGTTTTTATGAATGCCGGAGCCTATGATGGCGAAATGAGTCAAGTTTTAGAATCCGTCACGGTAATTAGTCCGGAAGGGGAAAAGATTGTTTTAGCGCGAGAGGAATTAGAACTAGGCTATCGGACCTCTCGAGTCAAGACTTGTGGAGATATCGTGGTAGCAGCTCGTCTGAAATTGAAACCTGGAAACTATAATGAAATAAAAGAAAAGATTGATTTGTTGACGAAAAAACGAGAAGATCGTCAACCCTTAGAATATCCTTCAGCTGGTTCTACTTTTAAGCGACCAGTCGGTTATTATGCGGGCAAGTTGATTCAAGATGCGGGCTTAAAAGGTTACTGTTTAAGAGGGGCTGCCGTCTCCGACAAGCACTCCGGATTCATTATCAACAAGGAAAATGCAACGGCTCAAGAAGTCTTAGAGTTGATTTCTTTCATACAGCAAGAAGTCCATACAAAGTTTGAAGTTCAGCTAGAACCCGAAGTTCTTATTGTTGGAGTAGATTCCTTAGCCTGTGATGAAAAGGATGATAAGCAGGAATCGTAAAACACGCAGAGATTATATCGTCTCCATGCCTATTTTAAGTGCTAATTTAATAAACCATAAAACACCAAAGAATTCCTGTTAGGGCTCTTTGGTGTTTTGTTTATAAAAAATTTTCATTGATTTCAAGATTTATGAATATATTAAAAAATGGTAATAAGAATCAAGGTTATTTAAAAGTTTGATTGTTTTTCGGGAATAAAAGATAAATATTAATTTAAAACCAATGGATTTTGTCGCTTAATATATGAAGGATTAAATCAATAAAGACTTCATTTTCATTTAAAGCTTATAAACAAAGGTTTAGCTAGAGTTCAATAAAGAGTGGTAGGGCAAAACTATAAATGATGGATAGGCTACACTTAGTTGGACAGAAAAGATAAGGTGTGTATAATAAACACAAATATACAGGAGGAACTTATCATGTCTACACGTCGTAAGCGTCGTACTTTTACACCAGAGTTCAAAAAACAGATTGTTGATTTATATCGTTCGGGAAAATCAAGGAAAGAAATTATTGATGACTATGATTTATCGCCTTCGGCCTTTGATAAATGGGTCCAACAACACTCTCAGTCTGGTTCTTTTAAAGAGAAAGATAACCTAACACCTGAACAGCAAGAGTTACGTGAATTACGAAAAGAAAACACACAACTTAAAATGGAAAATGAAATTTTAAAGCAAGCGGCGCTGATATTCGGGCGAAAGTAGAGGTTATTAAACAAAATAAACATAAATACTCTATATCAGCAATGTGCCAAGTCCTGGGTATCTCTCGCAGTTCTTATTATTATGAAGCTAAAAAGAAAGCATCCGAAGCAGATCTCGAAAAAGCAGTCATTGAAGAGTTCACAAAAAGTCGAAACAATTATGGAACTCGAAAACTTAAAATAGAACTCGCTAAACGTGGATTTATCGTTTCGCGGCGACGTATTGGACGAATTATGAAAAAGTTTAATCTTGTTTCTAACTATGTGCAACGAAAATATAAAGTACATTCAAAAGGAACTAATCAGTCACAAATCGATAATGTATTAGATCGAGATTTTGACTCTGATGAACCGATGAAAATAATAGTAACAGATTTAACTTATGTAAATATAGCAGACAAATGGTTTTATATTTGTTTCATCATTGATTTATTCAACCGAGAAATAATTGGGTATTCTTCAGGTCCTAATAAGACGGTGGACTTAGTCCACCAGGCACTGGCAACCATTAAAGAAGACTTACATAATATAGAAATTTTTCACACCGATCGTGGAAAAGAATTTGATAATCACACGATTGATGAATTTTTAGAAACCTTTAATATCGACCGTTCATTAAGTCATAAAGGGGATCCTTATGACAATGCGGTTGCAGAATCAACGTATAAGTCGTTAAAAATAGAATTTATCTATCAGCATACATTTCTGAGCCTCTATGAATTACAATACCATCTAATGGACTATGTGAACTGGTGGAATAAATATAGAATTCATGGCTCTCTTAATTATGTCAGTCCAGTGGACTACAAGCAAAATTGGCTGAAACAGCAGTATCAGAAAGTTATATAAATCATTCGTCTATCGGTCGATGTAATCGTTAAAATATGATTCTCGCGCAACGGAAAGAGCAAACGATAGTGCAGTCTCTTGTAGTGAGCAAGAATTATGTTAGATTACATGAACCGACTGATGACGGATGATTTATACTCATTCGGTTGAAGAAGGTAAAATTATTACACCTTATAATATTTGTTTAAAAAAGTGTTGACATTCCATTCTTGATAAATACATGGAGTAGAGTACTTTGGCCTCTATTGATAAGTCCTTATATATCTCATCTTCTATAAGAACTACAGGTAAACGGATAAATCTAAAACTTTCAGAATCCCTCCCATAAAAATAATCAAAATCCATTGCATCACCTCTTCACAATAAAAAAGACATCTAAG
>JAAZGI010000272.1 GCA_012511315.1 Clostridium sp. | reverse complement strand
GCTGGTAATGTGAAAGAACTTCATGTGATTGATCAAGATGCTTGTATTAAATGCGGTACTTGTATGGAAGTCTGCCCCGTTGGCGCAGTGGTTCTAAGGTAAGGAGGAAATAATGGTTCAATTAACAATTAATGGAAAGCCGGTTCAAGCTAAAAAAGGCACCATGCTCATAGAAGTATGTAGAGACCATGGCATTGATATTCCGGCCCTTTGCTACGATAAAAACCTACCCCTTGATGGATCTTGCCGCATGTGCTTGGTTGAAATCAAAGGTCACCATGGATTAGATACTAGTTGCTCCACCGCCGTAAAAGAAGGCATGGTGGTAGAAACGGAATCCCCTGACGTGGTAAAAACTCGAAAAAACCTATTAAGACTTTATCTAGACAACCATCCCAACGACTGTCTAACCTGTGAAGCGGCAGGAGATTGCTTATTGCAAGAATATGCTTATCGTTATGATGTGAAGTTTAGAGAACATGAGGGCGCACGTCGTGGAACGGGCGAAGCCGGTTGGACTGATACCTCATCCCCTTATATCCTAAGGGATGAGTCCAAGTGTATTCTTTGTGGAAAGTGCGTTCGCACTTGCGCGGCAATTCCTGATCGAGCAGTGTTAGGCTATGCTGGTCGTGGATTTGAAACTCAGATTTCAGCTGATTCAAACCAAACCTTGGAAGAGTCTACCTGTGTGTCCTGCAACCGCTGTGTTGTCATTTGTCCAGTGGGTGCATTAATTGACCGCCGTTCTTATGAAGCTCGGATTAGAAGCTGGGAAGGCACCCATACCATTGTTAAATGTAAATCCTGTGATTATGGTTGTAATTTTGACATCTTGGAGAAAAAAGGACGTCGCGTAGCTCGGCCAAGAAAGCCTACCAATGGAAGACCTCTCTGCTTAAAAGGCCGGCTTTTCACAGAAGCTCGTTACAATACGGACCTACCAAAAGCTTTTATAAAGGAAGAAACGCCAGAAGGACGCCGTTTTAAGGAAGTTACTTGGCCAGAAGCTCTAGAAATAGAAGATCTTTTGGCGCGTTTTGATACGAAACAGGGAGAATAAGTATGTTTATCAAAATCGATGGAAACCGATACGAAGCACAAGCTGGAGAAACCGTTTTAAAGGTTTGTGAACGTAACGGGATCCATATACCGACTCTTTGCCATGACAAGCGCTTGAACCCGACGGGTTCCTGCCGCTTGTGCTTGGTGGAGATTAAGGGAAAACTGGATACCTCCTGCACTGTCCCAGTCAGGGAGGGTATGGAAGTTATAACCCGAAATGACCACGTGGTTAAAGGACGTCGTAACGTTTTAGATCTCTTATTTTCGAATCATCCCAATGACTGTTTAAATTGTGAAAAGTCCGGTGTGTGTGACTTGCAGGACTATTGTTATGAATATGATGTCAAAGATGGTAGTTTCCGGAGTGGTGAACGGAAGCAATACCCCATGGATACTTCCAATAAGTTCTATGACTACGATGCCGATAAGTGCATTCTGTGCGGAAAGTGTGTTCGGGTTTGTCAAGAACTTCAGTGTTCAGACGCCATTGGCTATATTGATCGAGGCTTTGGCACAAAAGTTGCTGCAGCCGGAGGCGGACTTCTGGCGGATTCCCCTTGTGTTTCCTGCGGAAACTGTGTGGCCGTTTGTCCAGCAGGTGCTTTAATTGAAAAGCCAAAGAATTTGCGCCGCTGGGAATTGAAGCGTACTCGAACCACTTGTGGTTTTTGCGGCGTTGGCTGCCAATTAGACCTATTAACCAAGGGTGATCAGGTAGTGGGGGTAGAACCTGCTTTTGATACCGTACCTAATGAAGGGCTCCTTTGCGTAAAGGGTCGTTTTGCCTATAATTTTATTAACCACGGTGATCGGCTGAAAACGCCCTTAATTCGTCGCAATGGGGTTTTGGAAGAAGCCACCTGGGATGATGCGTATCGACTGATTGCTCAAAAAATAACTCAAATCAAAGAAGAATCGGGCCCAGATGCCATTGCTGGTTTTTCATCAGCCCGTGCTACTAATGAAGACAACTATTTGTTCCAGAAAATGCTTCGTGCAGTTATTGGCACCAACAATGTGGATCACTGCGCTCGGCTCTGACATGCCTCTACCGTTGCAGGTCTTGCAACAACATTAGGCTCAGGGGCGATGACCAATTCCATTGCTGAAACATTAAAAAACGATGCTATTTTTATTATTGGATCAAATACTTCAGAAAACCATCCAGTCATCGCAACCATGATGAAACGGGCCAAAAAGAATGGTTCTAAAATCATCGTGGCAGATCCCAGACGGATTGAAATGGCGGAATGGGCTGACCTATTCTTGCAAATCAAACCCGGGACAAACATTGCCCTAATTAACGGAATGTGCCATGTCATAATCCGCGATGGATTGATGGATCAAGAGTTTATTGAAGAAAACACCGCAAACTTTGAAGATTTAAAAGAAACCTTAAAAAAATACACCCCTGAACATGCTTCAGCCATTAGTGGTGTTCCAGCTCAAGATATTGTGAAAGCAGCCCATATGTATGCTGAAGCTGGTGCTGCGGGAATTTACTATGCTATGGGTATTACCCAGCATTCCAAAGGAACTCATGCCGTTATGTCCCTTTCAAATCTAGCTTTAATTACCGGTAACATCGGCAAAGAAAATGCTGGCATTAACCCTTTGCGGGGACAAAATAACGTACAGGGTGCCTGTGATATGGGCGCACTACCAGCAGACTTCCCTGGGTATCAAAAAGTTATTAAACCAGCAGTTCGTGAAGCCTTTGAAGGCTATTGGGGACGACCCTTATCTGGGAAGGTTGGCTTAACCCTATCTGAAGTGATTAATGCTGTAACCAAAGATGATGTTCGGATGTTATGGGTGTTTGGAGAAAACCCAGCGGTATCAGACCCTGATACCACTCATGTGGAACATGCCCTAGATCATTGTGAATTCTTGGTGGTTTCGGATTTATTCATGACCGAAACAGCTGAATTTGCTGACGTCATCTTGCCAGCTGCAAGTTTTGCTGAAAAAGAAGGCACCTTTACCAACACGGAGCGTCGAGTTCAACGAATTCGTCAAGCCGTTCGGCCGAGGGGCAATTCGAAACCAGACTGGGAAATCTTTATGGAAGTCATGAACCGTCTAGGATATGATAAAAAATACCTGAATCCAAGTCAGATTTTTGATGAAATTACCATGGTGACGCCTTCCTATGCTGGCATGGACTATGAACGGATTGACCAAGTTGGTTTGCAATGGCCCTGTCCAACAAAAGAACATGAAGGAACTAAATATCTTCATAAAAATAAAATTGCGAAAGGTATCGGCTTATTAGTTCCAGTTGAATACCAGGATCCAATGGAAACCACCGATACGGAGTATCCTTACATTCTTACCACGGGCCGAATCCTGTATCAATACCACACCATGAGTATGACTGGTAAGACAGAAGGGCTCAATGAACTCACTGGAGATTCTTACGTTGAAATATCACCCGATATGGCTTCACGCTATGAGCTAAATGAAGGGGATCTAATCAGCTTAGCCACTCGCCGTGGTCGAATTCAAACCTCTGTAAAAATAACAGATATTATTGAAGATGAAGTCATCTTTATGCCTTTTCACTTTGCGCAAGGCGCTAATGTTTTAACCAATACTGCCTTAGATGAGATTGCTAAAATACCTGAACTCAAAGTTTGTGCAGTTCGTCTAGAAAAGGAGGTTGTTTAATGGAACAGAAAGTAGTTAATATTTTAAAGTATGCTATGGACATGGAAATGAATGGCCACAATTTCTTTAAAGAAAGTGCTGAGACCTTCACAAGTCCTGTCACTAAAGCCTTATTTTTAGAATTGGCTGAAGTAGAGCTGGAGCATTACAAGCTGATTAAAAGTGAACTAGAGTCTTACACGGACTCACCAGAGGATTTTGAGCTTGATGAAGAAGTTCTTGATCGGGATGAATCCTCAATATTTTCGCAAAGAAAAGGTAGCGAGGCACTAGACACCACTTTAGTAGAGTCCGATGTACCAGACTTAAACATCATGCGAATGGCTTATCTCATTGAACGTGATTTCAAAGAGTTCTATGATGAAGCCAAAGATATGGTGGACGATGAGAATGTTAAAAAACTTCTTCAACGTCTCTCAGACTGGGAAAAGGGACACGAAACCATCTTTAAACGGGAATACGATCGATTAAAGAAAGAATATCTAACCCTTCCTTGGGGTGGCTAAATTCTAGCCTTAAAAAAACGTAAAATAAAAGCACTTGAATAACCACTTATTAAAAGTGATGATTCAGGTGCTTTTAATATATTCGGAATAAAGTGAGGATAGAAGCACAAATGGATAAAACTCTAATCTATATAGACATATTATATAATAAGAAAATCTATTAGTGTAAATTCTATGCTAAATGGAGTTTTAGGTTCTCCTTTTAACTCTTACTCATTTTTCTATATCAATCTATATTTGGGGTAGGAGATTTAAGCTGTCAACTATGAACAATGCTAATATGGTAAAATGTATTAGAATCAATACAATAGTTGATCCTATTACTGTAAATTTGGAGATAAATTATAAACGATGAATGATAATAAAAAGACTTTAATATATAGCATGACGAAAAAAAGCCTGAAGAACTGGCTCATAGAACAGGAAGAAAAACCTTCTCGGGCTGATATAATATGGCGATATTTGTACATAGATTTTAAACAGGACTTTTCTGCCATGACCGATTTATCTACTGAACTAATCCAAAAACTTGAACATTATTTTAAGTTCGATGCCTTGGAGTTAGTCACCCAGCAAAAAGCAACGGATGGTACCACGAAGTTCTTATTTCGCCTATCAGATGGGCATTTAATTGAAACGGTACTGATGTATAAAGGGTATGGCGTATCAGTTTGTGTCACAACCCAGGTTGGGTGTAATATTGGCTGTAAGTTTTGTGCCAGTGGCTTACTAACCAAACAGCGGGATTTGCAAGCAGGAGAAATTGTAGCTCAAATTATGCAGGTCAATCGTTGGCTTAAAAGTTCTGACTCTGAACTTAGAGTCAGCCATGTTACTATTATGGGAATTGGCGAACCTTTTGATAATTACGATGCCGTAGTGGATTTTCTGCATATTGTCTTAGATCAAAAAGGCTTAGTAATCACACCGAGTAATATTACGCTGTCAACAAGTGGTTTGGCTCCTCAAATTAGGCGCTTTGCAAAAGAAAAATTAGCCGTTCGCTTAGCAATTTCTCTTCATGCCCCCAACGATACAATTCGCTCGCAATTGATGCCAATTAACCGGGCTTACCCTTTAAAAGAGCTTTTTTCGGCCATCAAAGACTATATCGAAGCAACGAATCAGCGGGTCTTTTTTGAATATATTATGATTCGTGAAGTGAATGATCAAAGAGAGCATGCCTTAGAGCTAGCAGGACTATTAACGCCTTTGGGTAAAAAAGCTTATGTTAATTTAATTCCTTATAATCCTGTAGAGGAACATGGCTTTCAGCGAAGTTTAGAAGATAATATGCGAGAGTTTTTCGATGTTTTAATGAAAAATAAGGTGAATTGTATCAGGCGCCGTGAAATGGGTACTGATATTGAGGGTGCCTGTGGTCAATTGCGAAGTGTTCAGATGAAACAAAATAAAGATATTCCTTAAGCTAAAACAGCAAAAGAATAGTGAACTAACGACTAATGATAAATGACTCACTAAAACCTAAAAACTGAATGGAATCGGGAGGTGAACAAATGCCAGATCCAAGGATTTCAATCGTACAAAAAGTTTTAACCATAACTGATTTTAAGCGCCTACGCAGTCAGCCTTTTCATTATCCGGATGTGGCTGTGCTTAAAAACATACGCAGAAAAAAATCAGAAAATAAGACAAAAGAGCTTCCCTTTGACCTATATCTGCCTAAGTCAATTAAAGGACCCTTACCGTTAATCATTGATATTCACGGAGGCGGCTTAGTTTATGGCAATAAGGAACTAAATCGCTGGAGTGCAGCAGAAACTGCTAGACGAGGATATGCTGTTGTCCTATTAGATTACCCCTTAATTCCGACGGCGACCCTTCCAGAACAAGTACAAGCTATTTTAAATGGAATGGGGGCCTTGGATTTACTCCATCGCATTCCCTTTGATAAAGACCGGGTATTCTTGAGAGGGGATTCAGCTGGTGGCTTATTAAGCGTATTAACTCTAGCAGTACTTAATGATCCGAGTAGTCATCAGCAATTTAAAATAACCCATGATTATAAAATTCAAGGCACGGCTTTAATTCACCCCATGGTGGAAACAAAGCGCAATGATATTTTAGGGTTTATCCCGGATTTTATTCCAGACTTTCATCCTCTAGAAAATCACCTGACACAGGAACAAAACTTAAGCACAATCTCTCAAGAAAAGACGCCCCGATACTTTTTTGAACCACTTTTAGGAACTTCAATCTTACCACCGACCTGGCTAGTAACTAGCCAAAATGACTTTATGTTCAATCTCGAATCAAAGGCATTAGCTAAGGACTTAAAAAGAAATGAGATACATCATGAGCTAAATGATTTCCCAATGACGATGAAAGTACCTTTAAACCATATTTTTATGATCACTCATCCCAATTTAAAACAAAGTCAAAGAATGTATGACTCCATGGCTGAATTCTTCCAAAAGCTTTAAAATTATCGGAATTAAAAAATGTTTAAGGACGAGTTAAGGAAAGATTTAAGAAACGAAATGAAGGAAAAGTTAGTAATACTCAAGTAGAAACTATTTAGTAGTGATGCAAAGACATTAAATATCTTTGGGACTAACATATTTTTAATAACCAACCCATTAAATAAGACATGGAATCAGCTAAGACGTATTGATTAAACTCCATGGAAAGTATATAGGATTAATTTGAAAAATGAAGAATTAAGGAAGTTTCGGGTAGGCTATGCCTGCTTAAACTCCGATGTTAAAACAAAATATAGAACTTGTCGACAACGCAATTTAACCATTGAAAAATGGCATGAACTAATTAAAATAAACCTTTCAGTTTTAAAAGAAATGATTGAGTATAATCGAAAAATGAAACTTTCAATGTACCGAATTTCATCAGATTTGATTCCTTTTGGGTCAGCCGATGTGTTGGATTATGACTGGGCAAATATCTTTCAAAAAGAATTTGCTGAACTGAGGGAATTATTAAAGAACAGGATTCGATTTTCCATGCATCCTGGTCAATATACTGTGCTTAATTCTTTATCAGCTGATGTGGTTGAGCGAGCCCTTAAAGACTTAGAGTATCATGTCAAGGTAATGAGACTGTTAGGTGCAACGCGCAAAAACAAAGTGGTACTCCACATCGGTGGCATTTATGGTGACAAACCTTCAGCCATTAAGCGGTTTGTCGAAGTAGCAAATGGTCTTGACCAAAGCATCTTAGATCACTTAATCATTGAGAATGATGATAGAAGCTACAATATTAAGGATGTTTTAGAAATTAGTGAGCAAACCGGACTTCCCGTGGTTTTTGATAATTTACATCATGAAATTAATTTACCGGAAGAGAGTCGACCGATGAAAGAGTGGATTGAAGCAGCAGGGAGGACCTGGCAGGCAGAAGATGGACGGCAAATCATCCATTATAGCCAGCAGGCAGAGGGAAAACGGACGGGAGCTCACTCGGCAACCATTGATTCCCAAGTTTTCTTGCAGTTTTTAGACAGCTTGGATGAACCCTTGGATATCATGTTAGAGGTTAAGGATAAGAACCGGTCAACTGAAAAGCTGCAAATGATTTTAAATAAAGATTTAAAGATGGCAGAAAGACTATGGG
>JAAZGI010000271.1 GCA_012511315.1 Clostridium sp. | reverse complement strand
TTGCTCGAGAAAAATTATTTGACTGAAACAGACAAGTATATTTTACTGTCTGTTTATAATAAAAAGACAGTAAAAGCTGAAGAACAGCGTCTTGAAATTGATGAAGCAATTCACAGACACCTGAAGACCAGTGACCTTAATCCTGTAGTTTTAAACCAAGCCATTGAACAGCACGAGGATCCAAACATAACAAAGTTGGATGATTCAAAGGGACGAGCCACTCTAATTAAAAAGCTCACGGAATTGGCCCCGAATTTAAAGGCGGATATATTAAAAGAAATGTCGATTCAGGAACTAGTCTTCCTTGCTAGAGCATTTGATATTGAACTACTACAACTCTTTGATAGTCAGGATTTTGAGGCAATCGAAGCAGAAGATATAGGGAATCTTGAGTTTGAGAATGATGGCAGCATCGTTCCAAAGAAGCCTTCAACGACACCTCGCAGGATTTCATCGGAGGAAGCTAAAAAGATAGCCCTAAAGAAAGTGGACGGAACCATCGTAGATTTTGAACTAGATGATGATGAGTATGAAGTTGAGATCCATGCCAATGGTAAAGAGTACGAGATCACCATAGATGCTTACACTGGAAAAATCATCGAGTTTAAAGTGGATGATTTAGATGATGATAAACCAGCCACTAAGCCAGCCACTAAGCCAGCCACTAAGCCAGCCACTAAGCCAGCCACTAAGCCCGTCACTAAGCCCGTCACTAAACCAACCACTAAGCCTACTACGAAGCCGGCAACTAAGGCAGAGAGGATTTCAGCAGCAACAGCTAAAGAGATTGCCTTAAAGAAAGTCAACGGAACCATTGTGGATTTTGAACTAGATGATGATGAGTATGAAGTTGAAATTCATGCGGAGGGCAAAGAGTATGAGATGACCATTGACGCTTATACTGGAAAAATCACTCAGTTTGAAGTGGATGATCAAGATGATGAGCCAACGTTAACCACACCGAAGAAAACACGAATTACCAGCGAGCAAGCAAAAAAGATTGCCCTAGCAAAAGTAAATGGAACAATCGTGGATTTTGAATTAGATGATGATGAGTATGAAGTTGAAATTCATGCGGAGGGCAAAGAGTATGAGATGATTATTGATGCTTACACTGGTGAAATCACTGAATTTGAAATTGATGATTAGAGTTTTCTAACAGAGACGTTATAAAATAATGAGTTTAGCATTAAAAAATAAAATTAAGAAAATGTGCAATAAAATGGGAAGTTCAAGAGTTATCTTAGTAACAAGCTTAGGAGGAAAGAAAAATGAATAAGTTACATAAGAAACTTTTAATTATTGCCCCACTCTTAATGGTCTCTATTTTAGTTGCCAGCGTGCTACCTGATATCATGACATTTGCACAACCAAGTGCAGACCAGAAACATGCTATCAGTGAAACAAAACCATCTGTGACGACGGATAGGATTTTGACCCAAAGTGTTGAAGGTGTAATAGAAACTGAAGTGAATCATTCCGTAGCGGAAAAAGAGAAAATGTTCGTTTCCAATGCTGATGCTAAAAAAATCGCCTTAGAAAAAGTGACAGGTGAAATTGTCGAATTTGAAATGGATGGTGGTAAGTATCAGGTTGAAATTCATGCCGATGGCAAAGAGTATGAGATGAGCATCGACACTCATACTGGAAAAATCACTGAGTTTGAAGTGGATGAGAGTAATAAGACAACAATGGCCTCTACTAAAACAACTGCAACAACTTCCAAGACTACTACAATAAATAACAAGATGACAACAGCGACAAAAACGCGAATTAGTAGTGAACAGGCCAAAAAGATTGCCCTGACCAAAGTAAATGGATTGATTGTGGACTTTGAGTTAGATGATGATGAGTACGAAGTTGAAATTCATGCCGATGGCAATGAGTATGAGATGACTGTTGACGCTTATACCGGAAAAATAACTGAGTTTGAAGTGGAAGAGGGTCATAAAACAACAATGGCCTCAACTAAAACAACGGTTGCCACTAATGCAACTGCAACAACTTCTAAGAGTCTTGCATCAGTTAAAAAAGCGAGAACTGCGAATAGAACACAAATTACTAGCGAACAAGCTAAAAAGATAGCCTTGGGCAAAGTATATGGCACGATAGTGGATTTTGAATTAGATGATGATGAGTACGAAGTTGAAATTCATGCCAATGGCAAAGAGTATGAGATGACCATTGATGCTTATACTGGAAAAATCACTGAGTTTGAAGTAGATGATCAAGATAATAAATCAGTGTTAACCACACAGAAAAAAACACGAATTACCAGCGAGCAGGCTAAAAAGATAGCCTTGGGCAAAGTATATGGCACGATAGTGGATTTTGAATTAGATGATGATGAGTACGAAGTTGAAATTCATGCCAATGGCAAAGAGTATGAGATGAGCATAGACGCTTATACTGGAAAAATTACTGAGTTTGAAGTGGATGATTTCGATGACTAAACTGCATCGAAAACAGATCTGCGACAACAAATTCACACAGAATTTATGATAAATAAAAAACCAGAACAAAACGATTGGAGGCCAAAGGGCTCTCAGTCGTTTTGTCCTGTTACTGGAACTTCTGTCGGACCATCTTCAGTTGGAAGGGGAGATGAAATGAGAATTAGTAGAGAGGATTAGTAGAGAGTGGTTATTATTTGCGTGACTAACCTTTAAAGTTACGGTATAATTTAATGGCGCGATTTGCGTAAAACAAACAACGTTCTTTAATGAGAATGTTGAAAAATATAAAAGCCTGAAATCATCAGGGAGGAGAAAAATATGAGAATTGCTGTAGCCGTAACAGGTGATATTATATCCGATCATTTTGGACATTGCGAAAACTACCAGGTTTTTGAACTTGAAAATGGAGAGATTATCAAGGAAGAAAATCATAAAAACCCAGGACATGCACCAGGGATTACCCCACCGATTTTTGTAGCTGGTCTTAACGTGGAGGCTGCTATTGGCGGAACCGTTGGTCAGGGAGCCGTTGACGTGATGAAAGAAGCTGGCGTGGATGTGATCTTAGGTGTATCGGGAGATCCCCGTACCGCTGCTAAGGACTATGCTGCAGGGAAGTTGTCCACAGATGCTGATGCGATTAAAAAGTGTGGAAACTGTTAGTCTAAAAAATTGATCTCTTTTACCAACAAATTCAACAATGATTTAAAAGCTCAAAAACTCCTTTAGCTTTTCATAAGAGAAGAAAATAAAGGAACATAATTAAAACCAACACTTGCCTTTAAATGGCTGGGGTTGGTTTTTAATTATGTCTTAAAAAGTTAATTTAATCAAAATCCTTAATTAAATCAAACATCTCTTGGTTGTCTGGGATATCTTTCATGGAGTGTCCATAATGGACATAGCGTAATTCACCTTTTTTATCAATAAGCATTTGACCTGGCATTCTGCCTAACTTAAACAGGTTAACTTCCTGTTGGTAGAGCTTTAAAATAGTGTGCTCAGGATCAGGAATGCCTCGAAATGGTAAATTATTTTTCTTGAAATATTCACCAAAGGCTTCTGGTTTTTCTGGTCCGATAACGATAATTTCCGTATCCATTTCCTTGTACTGATTAAAATCTTGATGCAACTGCATCATATGCTTTTGGCAGAAAGGTCAAACAAAGCCTCGATTTAAGACCAGTAAAACATTTTTCTTACCCTGGTAATCAGATAGCTTAATCGGTACTCCAAGATAATCTTTTATTTCAAAGTCCGGTGCCGGACGGTTCACTTCTACACGTGACATAAAATTCTACTCCTTTATTAATAATAGTTATTAGCAATGAACAGAAACAATAACTTTAGGTTACAGTTCTCTGTTGGTATATTACTTGGCGGCGATTGATTAGTGGGAAGTTAATGAGTGAAAAATGCCTTTGTTCACCAAGCAAAAAACTTCGAATAAATTTTGTGCATTATGGCAGTGCACTTATCAACGGAAAGCCAAGGGTTTCTTCTGGTAAAACAAAGATTATTCTGGAATCCAAGAGAACCTATAAATCATATGCTCGGGTAGATTGAGGGCAGGTGCCACTTGATCAAAGCGTCCGTTTAGATTGTGCTCTAAAGCATAGAGATGAAAATGGGCTGCGGCAATCCCCATATCGATTTGCTGAATGTCATAGGAGAAGGAGTTGCTATAGCCAGGTGTCTTATACTCATAGAAGTGGAAAACACCTTCTTTTAAAAGAATGCGCCAAGGCTGTTTGTTAGAAGCCGATGGACCAAGACGTACCATTTCAAGAGCCGATTTATAGTCGCCAGCAATGTCTTCAGAAAGCGGGGTCTCAAAATTTTCATGGAAAAAAAGCTTATCAAAGGGAACCCTCTGATCGGCTTTAATGACTTTGCGCATAGCTAGTTCCTTGATATGCTTTTTGTCAGCTGGATATCCAAAAGGAGACATAATGGGAAAGAGGTCATCGGCATCTAGATTCATAGCGCTGGCATACCCTCCTCGATTAAAGGTTCCGCCTAACCAGCAAGTACCAAGGCCTTTGCTGGCCAAATAAAGTACGAGCACTTCAAATTCATAGCCTAGGGCTTCGAAGACCATCGGTTCTTCTTTGATGGTAGTTCCGACAAAATGGCGAGCGCCTTTAATTACCCCATAAGTACCAAGCTTTTCAGTGGGTTGCGTTTCTTTTAAATCTAAAAAATGAAAGTTAATTTGCTTGCCAAAGGGGTTATGTAGAGTTTTAATAAAAGACTTGAGATCGTCTAAAGTTGTTGCATCAACAGGTTGGTCAGAATAATTTCTGACGCTGTAGCGTTTACGAACGGTTTCTTCGATTGGGAAATTTAAATTCATATTCTATCTCCGATAATTATATACTTAATTGTATCATTAATAATCAGTCTAAACGGGTCTGGTTGCTAGATTGCTAAATCAATTAATTTAAATTTAATAATTACTTAAGAGGAACCGGCAGCCAAACTCAAATGAAACTTGCATTTAAATTAGAATTAGTCTAATATAGAGATAGAGATTAGGTGTTTCCTAAATAAATAAACGGAGGAAGATATACATGAAAAAGAAATTTTTAGCCAACTTAATGGTAGGTAACGTATTGTTACATAATTTACATTGGAATGTTGAAGGAAAGTCCTTTAAACAAGTCCATGAATATTTGGAAGAACTTTATGATGAGGCCTTTGAACAATACGATGAGGTCGCAGAACTAATGAAGATGACGGGGGGATTCCCGCCTGCTTCCATAAAAGAATATGCAGAGCTTATGGATCTAAAAGAACTTGAAGTTCGCGGCTACTCCATAGAAGAAGCGATGAAGGAAGCAAAAACGTATTTAGTTCACATGAAAGAGTTAGCTTTAAAGATTCGTTCTGAAGAAGATGAAGAAGAGTTTGTTTGGGCTAACTTGATGGAAGATTATGTGGCAAGTTACAATAAGCATATCTGGTTTATTGATCAATCTTTAGCTTAGATATAGCCTTAAAATAATACGCAATTTAAAAGTCAGCAGAAAACCTTTCGCAAGGGGTTCTGCTGACTTTTTCTATGGGTGCGTTGCTTGAATCCTTCAGCTTGGTATAGAATAGAGTAAGTGCTAGAGCAAGGTTTTATCCGCTTACTAAGAAGGAATAAAAGCTTAGGAGCAAGAAAACGAGAAGAACGATATCAAAGCAAAAGGAATAATCCCAGCTTGACTAGGATTCATTTTTCAAGGAGGAACTATGATTCAAAAGCTTAAAATGATTTATAATGATAAACGTCCCTGGTTCTATTTAGTGACCACAGCAGCTTGGGGAGGTATACTAGCTATTATTGTCCTTTTAATTAATACCAAAGCTGTGCCGATTATTAATCAAGTCCCAGATTTTTTATTAACCAACGTTTCACTGGCAGAGTCCATTCTAAGTACTTTGGCTGGAGCGCTGCTTACCATAACTACCTTTACCTTCTCCACAACCATGGTAGTTTTAACCACCTATTCTTCAAATTATTCTCCCCGGGTGGTAGAAAACTTTCTTCAAGATCGAAGGACTATGAAGGTTCTAGGAACATTTATAGGCGGCTTTCTTTATAGTATCACCACTTTATTTTTCCTAGGCGAAATCTTTACTAGTGATCGGGTCTTATCAGCTAGCGTTGCTATTTTGTATGCCCTTTGGTGTGTAATCCAGTTCGTTATTTTTATTTTTGCGGTAGCTAACTCAGTTCAGGCCCAAAACCTGATTTCGAGCTTATACCATGAAGCCAAAGATATTGTAGAAACCTTTATTGATGAAAATAAATCTCGGCGCAGAGATTCCTATAAAACAGACTATTTTGCCAATCAGGATGAGATTTTTGCAGATGAAAGTGGTTATCTGGTTGTGTTAGACAGCAATGAAATTCACAATAACCTGTCAGGGAGAGAGTATCGCTTAGTTATTCACCCTCAAATTGGAGATTTTATTAGCAAAGGAGATCCTTTGGCTCTGCTACTTTCTCATGAGAATGATAAGGAGTTAGCAGACACCAGCAAAAAGATTAGAAAAAGCT
Source organism: Clostridium sp. (assembly GCA_012511315.1). Classification (GTDB taxonomy): domain Bacteria; phylum Bacillota; class Clostridia; order Clostridiales; family Clostridiaceae; genus JG1575. Next base: position 622 of record JAAZGI010000271.1, on the reverse strand, counting down.
TTAATTTTTCAAGTAAGCGATATACGATTACCGACTATCGGTATGCCATTCAAAAATTGGTTGACATAGCACTTCGCGCCATATCACCAGGTATCAATGATCCAAACACAGCTATTAGCTGTATACATTCATTAGAACTTTTAACAGGCCGTCTTGGAACAATTGAGGGGGATTATCAGATAATTGAAGCTCCAAATGTGGATGAAGGCACCTTCGCAGACCTAATTTTAGAAAATTACAACTTTAGAAATGACCTTTATGACACCTACAGTCAGCTCATTCACTACGGGAAAAAAGATATATCAGTGGTAGTAGCACTACTCGATGCCATGGCAGGAGCAATCATTACCAGTTCACCAGGTAACCAAACTCATCTTCGCGAAATGGCTCAATACATCTATGAAAGTTGTAGAAACAACTTTGATCATCCCATGGATCGAGCCCAAATAGAAAAACGAATGCGGAAAATATTTGCTATTAGTTAATTCGGGAAGTCAGGAAACCGAGACCATACGTAATACTGATGTAAAGATTTGAAGAGTGAATCTATAAAAGAGAAATAAGGAATACAATCTATAAAAAGCGGTTATCTCAAGCAAGATAACCGCTTTTGTGTGACCCT
>JAAZGI010000270.1 GCA_012511315.1 Clostridium sp. | reverse complement strand
TTGGAAGGTATCTGCTTGAACCCTTTCTTCGATTTTCGATAATTTTATAATGGCGTCAATCAGGTTTAAAAGTCTTATTCCTTCTGACCGGATTCTACTGGCAAACTTTGCGATGTCCTCTTCTTTCACCATGCCACTTTCAATCAATTCTGCATAACCATTTATTGAGGTTAAGGGCGTTTTTAACTAATGGGACACATTGGCTGAAAACTCACTTCGCATGCGATCTAATTTATATTTTTTAGTGACATCGACGATTAATAACACCAAGCCAATTAAACCACCATCACTCAAAACTGGGTTAATGAAAACATCCAAATATTTCTCACCCTGTTTTAAAGTCAATTCGCTGCTCGAATTTGATTGCACTGATTTCTCTAAAACCTCATTTAACTTCCTGTTTCTTGTTAGTTTTATGATATCTTCGCCATGATATGCGATGTTATGATTCCCTTCAAGAAGTAATATTCCTCTCTCGTTGGTCGATAGAATCTTCTTATCCTCATCTAACAGAATCAAACCTTCATCCATGCTGGATGAAATCACATCCAGGAGCACTGCTTTTTCTTTTAATGTCTTTTGATTATCTTTAATCTCATGATCTTGATGTTTAACTTTATTAACAAAAGGTATGATCTCATCATAAACCACTAAATCATCTAGGTTTTTAGAGTTAGTTAGCTGTTCTATATTTCTAGTCATATCATTGACCGGCTTCACAATGTTTTTACTCAGCAAGGAGGATGTAAACAGTGATAGCGCTATAATTAAACCGATACCAATCACTATGAAAGGTACAATGTTTTTAAAATGGTTTAAAATCGTGGTACCTTGGCGAGATAACCGGAGAATTAAGTTGTTGGGAAGCAAAACAGCATAATAATAAGTGTTTTCATCTAACGTCTCTGAATGCCTTACGGCTTCGCCTTCTCCCGATTTAATAGCACTCTGAACTTCTGGCCGATTCATATGATTTTCCATCATATTGGAATCAGCCATGTTGTCAAATAATACTTTCCCCTCTAAATCCATGATTGTAAGTCTTACATCCGGCTTAGTGCTTGTCTCTAAAGTCTCTATATCTAAATCTACTTGAGGCGATAAAAAGGTTGCAATCAAATGGCCGTAATCTTTTAGTGCTTTAATTTCGTTCTGAATGTGAAAGCTATAAAACGTTGTTACTAAAAATGTAGTTACTAAAATCACAACCAGAGCTGATAAAGTCGCGATACTAAAATAAATTTTTCTTTTCATGATAGACTTCCAGCCTTATAACCAACATTTCTTATGGTTTGTATTATTTCCCCTTTTGATCCAAGCTTTTGGCGAATATTAGCAATGTGAACATCAACGGTTCTTGTTTCACCTTCAAAGTCGTATCCCCAAATATGGTTCATTAATGCTTCCCGAGAGAGTACTATATCTTGATTTTTCAATAAGTAATAAAGCAGTTCAAATTCTTTATAGGTTAAGTTAATTAGTTCCCCATCTTTTGTAACCCTTCTTTTGTCGTAGTCCATTTCTACGCCATTTAAACTTAGCAGACTAATTGAAGTCGATGGATTGGTTCTTCTTAGCACGGCTCTGACTCTTGAAATAAGCTCCATCACACCAAATGGCTTTGTAATGTAGTCATCGGCTCCCATATTCAGTCCACGAACTTTATCATACTCAGCACTTTTAGCTGTTAGCATAATGACTGGGATATCCTTTAGCTTGGAATCATCTTTTAATATTTCTAAGATTTTCCAGCCATTTTCTCCTGGCAACATGATGTCTAAAATAACTAAGTCTGGGATTGACTCCTTAACCTTTGCCAAGAACTGTGTCCCCTCTTCAAACCCTTCCGCTTGAAACCCATTGTTTTCTAAGGCATAAATAACTAGCTCACGAATCCCTTCATCATCTTCAACGCAATATATTTTAGGCATCCTATCTCTCCTTACATCTAAGTCGTATGTTCTCCTATCATGGAAAATAAAACCCATTCCGCTATATTCTCTGCGTGATCTCCAATCGGCTCAAAATACTTGGCAATCATCAAAAACCTTATTGCTTGTTCTCCATTATTGACATCTTCTCTTATGAGATGGATCAATTCCTCTTTTATTATATTAAAAAAACCGTCAACTGTATCATCAAACTGAATTACTTGACGGGCTAAATCTAAATCCTGATATACAAAGGCATCAATACTGTTTTTCACCATCTCAATGGTGGCTAAGGCCATTTGTGGGATGTGGGTTAATTCTTTAATAAATTCTTTATCAGTGAATTCTAAGGATATTCGAGAAATATCTTGGGCCTGATCTCCAATCCGTTCCAAATCGGTTATAATTTTTAAAATGGCAGAAATTAACCTCAAGTCACCAGCTACTGGTTGTTGTCTTAATATTAGGTTCAAGCAGTTGGATTCGATTATTCGTTCTAAACGATCGACTTCATCATCTCTTTGGATTACTTGCTCAGCCAGAACTTTATCCCGTTTTTTTAAGGCCTCTACAGCCCCTTGTATCTGTTCTTCAACTAGGCTTCCCATATTGATTAACTCTTTATTTAACACATCCAACTCTTTATCAAAGTTAGCTCTCATGTTTGCACCTCTTTTCTTATTATACTATTCTGTTTTGCTTTGAGTGTATTTTAAACTTTCCTTGAAACAAAATTTATTCGAATTCTCTTAGGTTTGCATTTTTTTATTCGAGCCTTTACTATGTTTTCAGCTTTTACAACTCTTATCGCTACTTAATGTTATTCAGGTTAAACATTATCTATATCATTTCCTCAACACTCAATACACCCATCTATTTGATTTTTGTTGAGCCTAGCCTTTGATTTAAACTTTCATTGGGTCATCGGTTTTAATCAAAGTATACTCCTTCGAAGGATCATCTCACATAGATTGATTTTCTGAATCCATTCCTATGTTTTCCAGAAAAAATCCCTCTGTCTCCTAAAAGTAAAAATCTTAGCCAAAGCGTCCGGTAATATAGTCCTCCGTTCTTTTATCCTTGGGATTTGCAAATATTTTACTTGTTTGATCGTATTCGATCAGTTCACCACTTAAGAAAAACGCCGTTTGATCTGATATTCTTGCTGCTTGTTGCATATTGTGAGTGACTATAATCACTGTGTAATCTTTCTTTAAAGTTTCTAAAAGCTCCTCAATTTTCAAGGTAGCCACAGGATCTAAGGATGATGTTGGTTCGTCCATTAGGATGACTTCAGGACTCATGGCCAAGGTCCTGGCAATACATAGTCGCTGTTGTTGGCCACCTGATAAACCATAGGCATTGTCGTTTAAACGATCTTTGACTTCATCCCATAGTGCAGCCCCTTTTAAACTTCCTTCCGCAATCTGCATCAGGATTTTTTTATTTTTTATTCCATGGATTTTAGGTCCATAAACTACATTTTCGTAGATTGATTTTGGAAATGGGTTTGGTTTTTGAAATACCATGCCCACTTGAGCTCTTAGTTCCTCGACACTTATTTTTGAACTAAAGATATCACTTCCTTTAAATAAAACCTCTCCCTTTGTTGTCACCGTTGTAACATAGTCAATCATTCGATTTAACGTTTTGATAAAGGTGGATTTCCCACACCCGGAAGGGCCGATTATAGCTGTTATTTTATGTTCCGGGATTTGGATATCAATCCCCCTTAGCGCTTGACTGCTCCCATACCAAAGGTTTAATCCTTTGGCCTCATATATTATTTGATTTTCATCATCACTTATATTACTTATGTCGGTTATATCTTTTATGTTATTCAAAATATTCTCCTACCTATAATTGTTTCATGAATTTATTTCTAATTATGATTGCCAGTGAATTCAAGATAAACAAAGTGACCAATAGCACCACAATAGTTGCAGCCGCTAAGTTTGCATATTCTGGCGTTAAAACTGTATCTAAAGTCCAATAATAAATTTGAATTGGCAAAACTGTAAAGTCATCCATTATTCCTGTCGGAAACTTCAAAATTAAAGTTGGAATTCCTAGAACAACTAAGGGGGCAGTTTCTCCAATTGCCCTTGAAACAGCAAGAATTGCACCAGTCAAAATTCCAGGGATTGATACAGGAAGCACAACTCGCCATATAGTGGTCCATTTATTTGCTCCCATACCATAGGAAGCTTCGCGTAAGGAATTAGGCACGCTACGCAAGGCCTCTTGGGATGAAACCACCACAATCGGTAAAACCAACAAAGACATTGTTAACGCTCCCGCCAAAATACTCG
>JAAZGI010000269.1 GCA_012511315.1 Clostridium sp. | reverse complement strand
GTGAATTAATGGCTCTACTGAGGTATAACTTTGACAACATTGACTTTGTCGATGAACCTGTTGAACTGGGTTTTGATTGTCCACTAGATCTGCATTGCTCCTATACCCGTGACCAGCTTTTGATTGCTATGGACTTCATGACACCTGGCAATATGCGTGAAGGAGTGAAGTGGCTACCTGATAAGAAGATCGATGTATTTCTGATAACGTTAAACAAATCAGATAAAGACTATTCGCCAACAACGATGTATAACGATTATTCAATCAACGAGGAGCTATTCCACTGGCAGAGCCAGAGTACCACTGCTGATCATACAGCTACTGGGCAGCGGTATATCCATCATCGTGATCAAGGTAGTCGGGTGCTGCTATTTGTTCGTGAATTCAAAACGAACCGTGCTTTTGGAGGTGCTGAAGCTTACACTTTCCTTGGTATCGCCAACTATGTTGAACATAATGGTTCTCGTCCTATGAACATTACATGGAAGTTGGACCGCCCAATTCCAGCTAAGTTTTTGAAAAAGACTAATAAATTGGCTGTGGGATAAAGAGATTATGGTGATTGAAGTTGTTGCAGCTCTCATCTGGGATGAGGATAGATTTATGATCTGCCAGCGACCAGCTGATAAAGCACGTGGTTTATTGTGGGAATTTGTTGGTGGTAAGGTTGATCCCGGAGAAACGAAGGAGCAGGCGTTAGTTAGAGAATGCTATGAAGAGCTTGCTATTATCCTTCATGTTGGAGATGAGTTCATGAAGGTAAGACATGAATATCCAGAGATCACCATAAATTTGACGCTATTTAATGCTGAAATTGTTGAGGGAACGTTGCAGAAGCTGGAACACAATGATATTCGCTGGATTAGCATTGAAGAGATTCCACAATATGATTTTTGTCCCGCAGATGAGGACATATTAAATAAGTTGCAAGGAAGCGAAAAATAGGGTTAGATACACAAATAAGTTGTAAGAATCAAACATAGTCATTTCCAAAGCTCTATGATAATGTTATCAGCTCCTATTTCAGAAAACATGGCATCTTCAACAACTAGTCGCAAATCCTTATCTGTTGCTATTTTTTGGGAAATGTTAAACGCTACATATTTCTCAAGCAAAGTTTCCGGATTTAGACGATCCATAGACAAAGCGTCATTTTCAAAAAAAGTTGTACTAGTGAATCTTTTCTCTCCCAGGGTGAGAGAGAAGCTTGAGTTATCTAGCATAATTGGTTCATTTGCAATATTTTTAATGGCTAGATTAATTATGAGATAAACATTTCCCTCGGCTTTCGGCTTATACGTAAAGAAATTATTTGCTCTAAACTCTTCATATGATTCAGAACTCAAGACTGTCAGTTCAATATTTTTTGTAACTATTATATCGCCGGTTTTATATATTCTTTGAGAAATCCCGCTTGTTTGTGGGATTGTCGAACCGCTGGTCCCCTGAGAAGTGTCACATGATGGTTGTGTAGTAATATCATTGGCAACAGCATGTTGATCAGTCACCGGCTTGATTGAGTCAAGATTGATTATTACTTTTTCTCTCCCTAAGTCTGAAAACATATCTCCTTCCACAATGAGTTGAAAATCATGGTTTTCAGCAATGTTTTCAGAAATCTCAAAAATTATAAATTTCTCTGTTTTGCTATCAGGGTTAAGTGATTCATATGATAGAGCTTCTGAACTAAATATACTTGTTCTAGAAAATCTCATGTCTCCTGAGATCAGTTTAAAACTTGATTTATCAACTCTAATCGGCTCATTCCCAGTGTTCTTGAGCTTAAGGTCAATGACTAAAAACACATTTCCTTCGTCTGGCGCATATGAGAAAATACTTCCGTCTGATAATTTTGTTCTAATACTCGCGGCTAGTACCGTTAACTCGACATCACCTGTGGTAATGGGCTCTCCCATTCTATATTCGCTCTCGGAGACAGAGTGACTTTCTTTCTTAATGCTTTTGTTATTACTTATTACAGGAAAACAGCCTGTGAGGAGAAACAGCATCACGGATAAGATCAACATTACTTTCTTCATGTAGTTATCCTCCAGCAGATACAAAGAAGAGTCATGCAAAAAGGTGACCTTGATTTAGTAATTGCAATTATTATAGCATTTAATTATCAGAATCTCCTGTAATTAAAGTCCGGGTGTCGTTCATTTAAAAAATTAAGTTAGGACTTATCCTATCAGTAGCCAATTCTTGGCAAGCCGGAAGCAATAGGCGTGCGAGTATACTCAATGTCTTGAAGTTGCCACTACAGGGGAACGTGTTATAATAGTGACAGGATGCAACAATGCTTTAGTAGCAAGGATTTCAGAGACTTTTATTGAAAGTTTTCATGCATTCACATATCAGGGGAATTTTAATTGAAACCCATGAGTACAAAAAACAAGGTTTTGTGGGGAATTAGCATGATTGGATTACTGGCTATTCCATACTGGCTATGTAGATTTCTATTTTTTGAAATACATGGTATGAAAGGTTGGCCGAATACATTGGCTATGGCTAGTTTAATTATAATAATCATTGCAACTATATTTGGAAAGCAAATAATTTCGATAACAACCCTGGCTGGATATATTGGTGGATTTATTATTTCTATGATTTTTAATACTGATGGTATAGATTCAGGTGGAGGCAGAACAAATAATGCTTGGATAATATGGGGAGTTGT
>JAAZGI010000039.1 GCA_012511315.1 Clostridium sp. | reverse complement strand
ACTACCAGAATATTAGAAATCAGCAGTTTTCAGGCGATCAATCTCATCTTTCAAAATGAGCTAAACTCCAGGAAACCGCTGTATTACTGATCTTTATAGTGCTATTTTCTTGATATTATTGCCACAGCCTCAACATGGTTCGTATTAGGAAAGTTATCCATAATCACAAAGTCTGTGATTTTATACTCTTCCATTTTAAGAAGATCTTGAACCATGGTTTTGGGGTTACAAGAAACATAGATAATCTCTTGGGCTTTAAAGTCTCTGAGATAATCCAATGCTTTGGAATGAATTCCACTTCTTGGTGGATCGACCACGATTAGATCAGGAGCTTTTTGTAAGCCTGCAATCACGTCTTTAACATCACCGGCTATAAAGGTTGTATTGTCGTTACCATTGAGCTTGGTATTTTCTTTCGCCATCTCAACGGCTTCTTCAATGAGCTCTACACCCGTAACATGCTTTGCATGGGGCGCTAGTATATTTCCAATGGTTCCTGTTCCACAATAAAGATCAAATATTTCCTTTTTTGAAATATCTCCTGCAAAATCAATGACTTGCTGATAGAGGCGTTCTGCAGCGTCAGGATTCGTCTGAAAGAAGCTCATGGGTGAAATTTTAAATTTCATGCCATTTAGGATTTCTGTTATGACCGGTTCTCCGTAAATGAGCTCCATCTTGTCTACTACTACAGCATCTTGAAAGGAGTCATTGGTGATGTGATAGATTGACGTTAATTTACCATCCAGCTCTGTTTTAAGCAGATCCTCTGCCCATTCTTTTGCATCCAATAAAGGATCCGTGGCGGCAACTAGAATCGCCATTAACTCACCTGTATTTTTCGCTTCGCGAACAATTAGGTTTCTCAAGGTTCCTTCATGGCTTAATATTCGATAATAGGGTAAGTCCTTCCCCTTGAAAAAGTCCAAGGTTCTAACTAACAATCGATTGAAATCACGGGAAACTAGTTGGCATTGATCCACCGTTATAATTGAATTCCTTTTATTAGGCATATGCATACCTAAGCTTAAAGGTCCGCCCTTTACTTCATCCCCGAAAGTAAATTCCATTTTGTTGCGATAGTGAAACTGCTCTTCACTACCGTGGATTCCATGGTATTTCCCCATATCCAAATCAGCTTCGCGAATCATGTCCAGCACTTCTTTTTCTTTAAAAGATACTTGCATAGGATACGGCACTTCTTGACTCATACAGCCACCACATTTACTGTAATGAACACACTTTGGCTCCACTTCCCATGGAGCTTTTTTAAGTTTTTCTAAAACCGTCAACTGAGCTATTCCTTGCTTGCTTCTTAAATGCCTACCCAATATAACTTGACCGGGAAAAGTGTTTTTAGCATGCATTAAACGGTTTTTCACATAAGTGATTCCAATACCAGGGTAGACTGTATCAACAATCTCTGTTTCATATTCAGGACGGAGCCTTTTCTTTCTTTTTCTTGGTTTTACCGGTTCTTCTCCGCCTACCTTTACTTCTTCTGATACTTCTTCTGATACTT
>JAAZGI010000268.1 GCA_012511315.1 Clostridium sp. | reverse complement strand
TCGTGCCTGGCAACGGTTTTGGTATTCCATCTCATATGCGCATATCTTACTGTGTGGCTACAGAAACCATCGAAAACAGTCTACCTTTCTTTGAAAAACTTATTAAAGAATTTAAATAAACCCTAGTGGCTCATAAATAGTAGTCATTATCATTTTAATGAAATCAAAATTTCCAATGAGAAATGACGATTCAACTAATTCTTTGAATGTGTCTTTAATGGTCCACCCAATAAAAAAAGCAGGTTCTAAAGCAATTAAGTTTTTAGAACCTGTTTTTTTATGAACTTTTATTTCTTCTTGTTAGTTGATTTTTTTTACTTTTCTTCCTTTGCGAAGTACTGCTCTCTTAAGTCATTAATCAAAGCATTGTATTTCTCCATCTGCTTTTCTTGGAGCAAGTTTTCTTTGATGGAATCTTTCACTTCATCAAAGTCCTTAACCTGTGCTTCGTTTTTCTCGTATACTTCGATGATATGGAAGCCGAACTGAGTTTCAACTGGTTCAGTAACAGTCCCCACTTCGCTAGCCATTGCTGCTTCTTCAAATTCAGCAACCATCATGCCTTTACCGAAAGTACCTAAGTCACCACCATTTTCCTTGGATGGACAGCTTGAATATTCTGTAGCTGCTTCTGCAAAGGTCATTTCTTTATTGTCTAACTTGGCTTTGATTTCATCAGCCTTTGCCTTGTCATCAACTAATATGTGCTTGGCACCAATTGTTTCTGGCTCTTTGTACTCATCAGGGTTTTCATCGTATTTTGTTTTAGCATCTGCATCAGAAACTGAAATATCCTGCATCAAGCGGTTCATAGTTGCGTTAAAACGAATATCTTTTTCTGCCTGTTCCATCTGAACGCGATAGAATTCATCGTTTTCAACACCCTTTTCACTGCCGTAAGCATTAATCAGCTCAACGTTGATCATTTGATCCAAGAGCTGTTTTCTCCCCTGCTCTGAATCAAAAAATATCTTCTGCTCAGCTGGAAATCTCTCAATTGTATTGTTTAAGACTTCCTCTGTGATTTCTACGCCATTAACTGTTGCCAGTACATTATTGTTTTCCATTAATTGTCTCCTTTAAATTCAAATTCTTGTCACTACATAACTCTTTAATTTTAACATAGTCTCTCGCGGGTTTCCAACTCCTAGGGCTAGACTTATGATTGTTGTTCAAAGCTTAACAATTTCCCTGGAAAAACCCACCCCCTTGACACTAGCCAACCCTAACAAGGCCTAGATCTTTATTTTCACCACAACAAGACCATTGCCTTGGAGAATAGGGCTCCGCACCTAGGTCATTGAGAAAAAACATGAGTACAGCACTGTAGCAAACATTGATCCTCACTTTCTAAAAAAATCTAGATTTCTTCACGCCATAATCACGCCCATAGCCTTTCAGCTGTTTTTTAGCAATTCGTTGTCTATGTATCTATGCTTTATAGACACATAGACGGTTCATCACAATCATTGGCTACTTAATCTTATTAAAGTGTTCAACCTAACTTCACAACCTCCAAAAATTTTATTGTTATACTTTGTATTAGCAACTATCTTTAATGTATTGGAGGAAACACTATGAGTAAACTTAAAGTGGGTCAAAAGGCCCCTGAATTTAATTTACCTGGCTCTGATGGTAAAACCCATCAATTGTCCGATTACCAAGGCAAAAATGTCGTTCTTTATTTTTATCCCAAAGATGACACCCCTGGCTGAACCGTCCAAGCTGATGGATTCAGCACAGCTCATAAGGATTATGAGAATCATAACGCAGTTATTTTGGGAGTATCCATGGATTCCCTGGAAAGTCATGACAAGTTTATAGAAAAGTTCGGTATTACCTATGTTCTTCTTTCAGATGAAGAAAAAACCACCCTGCAAGATTATGGTGTCTTTGAGGGCAAGGACATGGAAGAAAATAATTTAAGAGGATTTCATCGATCAACTTTTTTAATTGACGGGAAAGGAATCCTGCGCAAGATTTATGAAGATGTAGATCCTAAGGGTAACCCGGATGAAGTCTTAAAAGATATAAAAGCCATGAATGAGTAAGTTTACCTGTTGGTAAGACTTTTAAACTTATGTTTTGACTTTTAGGCTTTGAAATAAATCTTTGTTTAAAACTAAAACAGTAGATTGAACGACAAAAAAGTCAGTCCAAAAGGACTGACTTTTTATGGTGGCTTTACTCGGAATCGAACCAAGGACACGAGGATTTTCAATCCTCTGCTCTACCGACTGAGCTATAAAGCCAAAGCGCTAACAAAACTTATTATACATGACTCTTCGTTTTATTTCAATCATTTTCAAGAAAGTTTGTTATATTTACGCACTAAACATTTTTGACCTTCTTTAATGTTTTCAAGATGTTTTTAAAAGGCTATGAAAACATAGAATACGTCCTACCCAAGCTTATGATCAGGAGCCTGGCTAAATCTAATTTAACCGAGGAGTCACTTTTTGTTCCATAGACTAACTTTAACTTTATATATCCTGAATTGATTAAAGAGGTCCATTCAACTTATCTTCTCAAAAATTTGGTAAGATTATAGTATATTACCCTATGACGTGATTCCAAGGAGGAAACAATGAAAAAAATTCTATTTTATGCCATGACAGGTGAAAAGATGTGCTTTCTCCATATCTTAATGAATGCCATCGATCTCACCGCAGCTGGTAATGAGGTAAAAGTTATTTTTGAAGGAGCATCTGTTAAGCTCGTATCCATTTTAGAAGATGAGGAAAACCCGCTCTACATGAAAGCCAAAGAGACAGGAATTATTGCTGGAATTTGTCTTGCCTGCTCTAAAGTTATGGGTGTCTATGAGCGCAACTTAGAAACTGGACTTCCAATGCTGGACGATATGATGGGCCACGCTGGAATGAAACCATATCTAGAAAAAGATTTCCAAGTAATTAGCATGTAATTTAAATCCACACTTATAAAAAGGAGCCTCAGATAGCGAGGCTCCTTTTTATGATTTTTTGATCATCAATTTAGATTAGATTCTTGCACGTTCCCTTCTGATCGGTTCGCCTTTTTCTAACCGTCGAATCACTCTAAAATAGAACACTATGATGCCCACAATTCCTTTTAATACTGTACTAATACTGATTGCCCACCAAATTCCATTGATTCCAAGGGAAGTATTCATCAAATAAAGAGCAGCTGGTATGCGCAATGCTTGGAAAAAGATATTGATGATGGAAGGAATGTGCGTTAAGCCTAGTCCATTAAAAGCTCCCCCTGTGGAAATTTCCAATGACTGGAAAAGCTGGGAAAGACCAAGAATTACAAGGTAAGCAATCCCCATCTGAACTACATCTTCCGGTTCCCGGATAAAGATAGTAAACAGCTGACGGGGTAATAACATTAATAAGGCCGTAGCAAAGATACCAATCCCACCAACAATTGAAGTCCCCTTCTTAAAACCAGCCACTACTCGGTCATGTTTCCCCGCCCCATAGTTTTGACCTGTAAAGGCGGATAGAGCCGTGGCAAAACCTGAAGATGTCATCCAAGACACCGATTCAATTTGAGCTCCAATTCGCTGGACCGATGCTGCTTTAACACTGGCTGTGGATACAATCCGGCCAATAAATGTGGAAATCAGTGAAAAAGCGAAGCTTTGTACTGCTGCTGGTCCTCCCACTTTGACAATTCGTTTGGCATATTCCCAACGAAATGGTGACAAAAGGTTCATTTGTAAGTATTCATCTTTACGCTTTTTTAAGAAAAGCAGAAGTATCACAAAGGTTGTACCTTGAGCCAAAATGGTGGATAAGGCTGAACCTCGCACACCAAGTGCCGGCAACCCAAAAGCACCATTAATCAAGGACCAACTCATGGAAATTTTTACCACAACGCCGGCCGCATTGGCCAAGAAGGGCACATCTGAATAACCTCCAGCATTAAAGATTCCTATCAGCAAAAAGTTAATAAACATAATTGGCAAAGAGAGCACCATAATCTCCATGTACTGAACACCCATGGTTACAACTTCAGGGTCCGAGATGTTAAAGAAATCTATAAATTTCTGACTAAATAAAAAGCCTAGAAACGAATAGGACAGCCCCAACACAATAGCTAGCTTCATCGCTGTTTCTGCATACATAGAAGCACCTTTTTCGTCACCTTTACCAAGACTTTGGGCAACATGAACTTCCGCTCCTACGCGACAAAGCATGATAAGGCCTTGGCTTAGCATCATAAAGAAAGTAGCGGTTCCAACAGCTGTAACGGCTCCATAACTAATGCTCCCGACAAATTTCATGTCAAACAGGTTATATGCCATTTGGATAAAGGATGATCCCATGATTGGCAGAGCCAATCGAGTCAATGTCTTCAGAATATTACCCTCTGTTAAGTCAATTTTCTTTTGCATGTTATCTTTATATAACTCCTAGTTCATCTTAATATGACAACTTCACGATAGCTACTGCAATACCTGGTTTGATTAACCAGGATTTTCCTAAGGGTTCATCTTTTATTTACTACTTAAAGTGCAACGCCTAATCCTATTCCTGCTACACCATTCCAGCCTTGAAAATTAGGGGGATAACCCTGAGACAACCCCTTGTTTTTCTAGTTATTTTTCTTTATCAACCACTTGGTTTACTCAAATGACTTAAATAACTTAAATAACTTAAAACGGCTTAAACGACTTTTAGTGTCCACTTTTCACAATTCCAAACTTCAGTTGCAATTTGATTGTAAAAATCTGGTTCATGACTCACTAAGAGAATGGTTCCACGATACTCTTGAAGAGCTTTTACAAGTTCTGCCTTGGCATCCACATCTAGATGATTGGTGGGTTCATCTAAAAGCAAAATATTGCTTTCTCGATTCATTAACTTGGCCAATTTTAATTTGGCCCTCTCACCACCGGACAGGACCCTGACCTGACTTTCAATTTGCTTTGTTGTCAAGCCACAACGAGCTAGGGCTGCTCTTACTTCATATTGATTAAACCCTGGGAATTCATCCCAAAAATCCTGAATACAGGTTGCATTGCCTTCCGTTGATCCTTCTTGTTCAAAATAGCCTATTTGCTGATTTTCACCAAGCTCAATTTCCCCTGACAAAGCAGGAATCACCCCTAAAAGACTCTTTAAAAGAGTGGTCTTACCTAGACCATTGGCTCCCATCAGGGCAATTTTCTGTCCTCGCTCCATATAAAGATTCAAGGGGCGAGTCAGGGCTTCATCGTAGCCTATCACCATGTCTTTGGTTTCAAAAACTAACTTCCCCGTCGTCTTGCCTTGTTTAAAAGAGAAGACCGGCTTTGGCTTATCTTTGCTTAATTCAATACGATCCATCTTATCTAATTTCTTTTGTCGAGATTTCGCTAAATTAGCCGTAGCAGCCCGGGCTTTGTTACGCACGACAAAGTCCTCAAGACGAGCAATCTCTTGTTGCTGACGAACGTAGGCCGCTTCCAGCTGCTTGGTCTTGGCTTCATGAGTCTCTTGAAAACTGTGATAATCGCCCACATAGCGGTTTAAGGTTAATTGATCCACATGGTAAATTATGTTAATTACTTTATCCAAGAAATCAATGTCATGAGAAATTAAAATAAAAGCATTTTCATAATTTTGCAAGTAAATGGTGAGCCAGTCGATGTGCTCCTCATCTAAATAGTTGGTTGGCTCATCCAAAAGAAGGATATCTGGTTTCTCTAGTAAGAGCTTAGCTAAAAGAACCTTGGTGCGTTGTCCTCCAGATAATTCATCCACCGGAACATCTAAACCAACGTCCTTTAATCCTAGTCCGCCGGCTACTTCTTCAATCTTGACTTCAATGGTATAAAAGTCATTGTGTTCTAAAAGATCTTGGAGGGTGCCCATTTCATTCATAAGACGTTCCAGCTCTTCGTCACCAGCAGTAGCCATGGCCTCGCCAATCTCTAATATTTCTTTTTCCATATCAAAGAGATAACTAAAAGCTGTTCGTAAGACCTCCCGAATGGTGCTACCCGGCTTTAGTTTGGAGTGCTGATCCAAGTATCCCACACGCACTCGAGAATTCCACTCCACAGTTCCTTCATCAGGCATCAGTTTGCCTGTAATAATATTCATAAACGTCGACTTTCCTTCACCATTGGCTCCGATTAGTCCGATGTGTTCCCCTTTTAAGAGGCGGAAAGATACATCTTCAAAAATCGCTCGGTCTCCAAAACCATGGTTTAAGTTTTTGACGGTAAGTACACTCATAATTGACTCCATTCACTTTGTATATCAGATTTGAAATGATCCATTGATCTTTTCTGCATATCAAAGGGACATCCGGTTCGGGTGTCCCTTTGATAAAGCATACTTATTATATCAGCTTAAGACCAGACATGAAAGAGGCAGGCCCCTTCTAAATTGACTATTTAATTCCACTCAATCCAGCTAGTTCTCTCACAAATAAAGCACTCCTTGAGTCCTTTCTATTCCTTAAAACACCAGTTCCCTTTTAAGTTTTAACATAAAATGTTACTTGCTTTCTGGCTTAAGGATTGTAATCAGCCGATCCAAGGCATAGTTGACCACAGCCTTACGTATCTCATTTCGATCCCCTTGAAAAACTTCGCAATAAACTTTGATCTGACCTCTGTTCCAAATGGCAATGTAGGTTAAACCCAATGGCTTAGTGGCTGTGTCTCCACCGGGGCCAGCAATTCCTGTAGTTGAAACAGCAATATCTGTATGGGATTTCCCTTGAACTCCTACCACCATCTCGCGAGCCGTTTCCTCGGACACAGCTCCATATCCTTCGAGGGTTTTCTTTGAAACACCTAGATCACGAATTTTAGCCTCGTTTGAATAAGTAATATAGCCTTCTTTAAAGGAAGTTGAAATCCCCAGTTTTGAATCTATGATAGCGGAAGCTAACATCCCCCCAGTCAAACTTTCTGCTGTAGAGATGGTCAGTTTCTCCTCAATGAGAAGTCGTGCTGCCATTTCACCTCTTGTTTCAATCATTGTTTTGTCCCTCCCACACAGCCACTGGTGCTGTGTGTAAGCTTAAAGAATCCAGGTGCTTGGTTCCACCAATTTCATCCACTTGATAAATCGGAGCTTTAATATCTGAAACCCTTACCTTGGTTATACTCGTTTGGCGCAAGACAGGTTGACTGATTATTTCATTGAAGGATTTTCCTGTCAAATGGTGAAGAATCGCCTTTAATGTCATTCCGTGGGTTACCACCAAAACTCGTTTGCCTTGGGCAAGTTTAAGGATTTCTGTCAACCCTTGGCCTGCGCGCTGGATCATAGCCTGAAAACTTTCTCCCCCCCTTGGTTTATAGCGCAAGGGATCGTTCCAAAACAAGTGATACTGTTCCGCTTCACTGTTCTTTAATTCATTTAGTTTTTGCCCTTCCCACTCACCTAGTGACAGTTCTTTTAATGAATCCAATATAATAATCGGAATCCTTCGACTGCCACAGGCTGCCTTAGCTGTTTCTCGAGCTCGCCTAAGAGGACTGGAAATAATCAAGTCAATGTTCTCCTCATCAATAACTTGACCCAAATTATTGGCCTGCCGGTAACCTCGTTCTGTGAGCTCTGAATTTTGTTGTCCTTGAAAGCGCCCTTCCAAATTCCACTTTGTTTCGCCATGTCGCGTTATATATAAAAAAGTCATCCTCTTGCTCTCCAATACTATTGATTCAAATACTACTTGTGCAAATGCTACTTGTGCAAATACAACTTATGCAATTATTACTTATGCAAATGTTGCTCATTTAAACAATGCTCTTTTGAATATTCTTCCTTCAAATAACCTTTTCCATCTCCTATTCTACTCCATTAGCTCGCATTTTTTCAAAGCGTATCACTTTAAACGACCTCACTTTAATTAATTTTCAATATATTTACGTTCTAATTCCAATCTGTTTTTAAAAGCAAAAGAACCTTTTGCTTTTCTTTGTTATAATAGGGTTCGGTTTTACAAAATACAAAAGAAAGTTTTGAGGTACTTATATGACAGATACAAAAAAAGGTATTCTTTTTATGATCATAGCATCATCATCCTTTGCTTTTATGGC
>JAAZGI010000038.1 GCA_012511315.1 Clostridium sp. | reverse complement strand
GCGAGGGATGAGGCGTGGACACCTCTTGCTTGCGTTGATAAAACAGTGGAAATGTGGTATAGTAGAACCACTGAGAATATGTTACTTAGGAGTGGGTCGAGGGACCCGCTCCTATTTATTGGAAAAACGCTTAAAGTTAATAGGAGGTTGTCATGGAAAAAAAGCTCAAAACGATTAAGGAAATCACCTTGGATCGGATCAATGAACTGGGCTATGACTTGTATCATTTGGAGTTTGTTAAAGAGGACGGGGAGGAATTTCTTCGTTTTTTTATTGAGACAAAAACAGGTGAAGGGGTCAAGCTGGAGGACTGTGAAAAGGTTTCTCGAGAGGTTTCAGTGCTGTTGGATGAGAAGGATCCCATCGACAGCGCCTATTTCCTAGAAGTATCATCACCAGGAATATTCCGCCAGCTTTATACAGTTGAACAGATCAAGGCAGCAATTGGTGAGCGGGTTCGCGTTACACCAGAGGCTGAAGGAAAAGGGAAAGAAGCAAATCAAATGGTGGGCATTTTGTCTGAGTTTGATGGAACCACTCTAACCTTGGACTTAGTGGGAGAACAAAAGGAAATTGAATATCAGGGAGTCCAGGCAGTTAATCTGGAGCCCGAGGTTTAGGGAGGATTGAAGAAATAAAATTGAAACAAACTAAAAAAAATAAAGATGAAATCATCTCGGCAATGCAAGAAATTTCCAAGCTGAGAGGAATCGATGAAGATTTGCTGTTTACAGCTTTGGAAGATGCCTTAACGGCGGCTTATCGTAAAAACATTAACGATAGCAGCACGCAAGAAATCAAGAGTATGGTGAATCGGGATAGCGGTGAGTATCGAATTTTAAATATGCGCACTGTGGTGGATGAAATCACCGATGAATCATCCCAGATTCTTTTGCCCGATGCTCGGAAGATCAAAGTAAGCTGCGAAGTTGGCGACGTGATTGGAGAAGATGTAACGCCGAAAGACTTTATGCGCGTGGCGGCACAAAACGCCAAGCAGATAGTAACTCAGCGGATTAAGGAAGCCGAACGCTCCATTATTTACGATGAGTTTTCTGAAAAGGAATTTGATTTAATTTCAGGAATTGTACAACGAAAAGACAAGGGCAATGTGTATGTGGACCTTGGAAAAATCGAAGCGGTGTTAGGGCCTAATGAACAGATCCCAGGTGAGCGCTATGAGTTTAATCAACGAGTTGATTTATACATCGTGGAAGTTCGCCAAAATACCAAGGGACCGATGATTAGTGTATCGAGAACTCACCCAGGGTTAGTTCGTCGCTTATTTGAGCGAGAGGTTCCTGAAATCTACAACGGAACCGTTGAGATTAAGAGCACGTCAAGAGAACCTGGTTCAAGAACCAAGATTGCTGTTCATTCTAATGATCCCAACGTTGACGCAACGGGATCTTGTGTTGGTAACCGCGGAGCCCGAGTTCAGAGCGTAGTGTCAGAACTTGGTAACGAGAAAATCGACATTATTGAATGGAGCCGCGACCCTGCGGCCTATATCGCCAACTCCCTGTCTCCAGCAAAAGTGGAAGCGGTTTTGGTGAACCCTGATGACAATACGGCCCGAGTAATTGTAGACGATTCTCAGCTGTCCCTTGCCATTGGTAAAGAAGGTCAAAATGTTCGTCTGGCTGCCAGACTAACCGGATGGAAGATTGATATTAAGTCCAGCCGTGATCCAGAAACTTTAACTGGTTTTGAAGCCTATGCCGATTTGATTTGGCATCCAGGTGATGAGCCAAGAGAACTTCCTTTAAGAAAAACTAAAGTGGAAGCTGAATCTAATCAAAAATTAGAGGATGATCAAGCTGAGGTGGAAGAGGTTGTAGCGAAAGAAGTTGCACCAGAGGAAGTCACAACCGAAGAAGTCACAACCGAAGAAGTTACAGCGGAAGAAGTTGTAACCGAAGAAGTTGTAGCCGAGGAAGTTGCAACAGAAGAAGTTGCAGTGGAAGAGGCTGTGGAAGAAACTGAAAAAGATGCTCCCGTGGAAGAATCACCAGAAGAAGAACTGGTGGAGGAAGCCCAAGAGGAAGAACTGCTGGAAGATGAATCAGTAGAAGAAACTTCAGCAGAAGAGATCCAAGAATAAAAAGATGGTTATTCAGGAGATTCAATGAAACCGAAAAAGATTCCAATGAGACAATGTTTAGGTTGCATGGAAATGAAGCCTAAAAAAGAGTTGATCCGTGTCGTTAAAAACAAGGAAGGCGAAGTCTCCCTAGACACGGTGGGTAAGAAACCTGGTCGTGGCGCCTATATTGACAAGAACATCACTTGTCTGGAAAAAGCCTATAAGACCAAACGATTAAATAAAAATTTAAAAACTAACATTAGTGAAGAAATATATCAGTCCATGAGAGAGATTATCGAAAATGAATAAATTTTTGAGTTTCCTTGGGTTGACCAGGAAGTCCGGTAATTTGATTGCCGGTGGAAACTTAGCAGAGGCAGCCATTAAGCGTGGCAAAGTATGTCTTTTGCTCCTGGCACAAGATGCCAGCGATGGAACCAAGAAAAGTTTTAGGGATATGTCCCGAAGCTTTAATGTGGAGATCCTCGAAGTTTCTACCAAGGACGATTTGGGCAGCGCCATCGGTAAAGGACAAATCTCAGTGATCGGGGTAACCGATCAGAGAATGTCAAAAAAGCTGAAGGAGCTGTGGATTGCGATGTAGTTTAAGGAGGAAAATATGTCTAAAATTAGAGTATATGAATTAGCCAAAGACTTGGAAGTTACAAGCAAGGAATTGGTGGGATTATTAAAAGAGGAATTTGACATCAAGGTGAAAAATCACATGAGCGTCGTCGAGGAAGAGGATGCTAATTTGATTAAAGAATTGATGAGTAAAGATAAAGAGGCCAAAGCTGCTTCAGCGGATTCTGAAAAAGCAAAAGAGCCAACCAAGCCCTTAAACAAAAAAGAGCAGGCGGCTAAGGATCAAGCTGATACCAAGGCTGCAGCAGATAAGAAAAAAAGCATTGTTGAAGTCTATGAAGAAGAAATCGCAGAAAAAGTCAACAATCAGGCCAAAAAGAAAAAACGCGGTGGCCGTCGCCAGCAAGAGGAATCAGGTCCTAGTGATGTAGGAATCATTAGCATTGGTGAAACCATTGTGGTCAAGGAACTGGCTGATAAGTTGGACAAGCCTTACAACGAAGTCATCAAAACTCTCATAATGGGCGGCGTTATGGCAGCCATTAACCAGGAAGTTGACTTTGAAACGGCATCCAAGGTTGCTGAGAGCTTTGACGTGATGGTTGAGCGCGAAGAAGCTCAAGTTCTAGGTGAAGAATTTGTCGATGAGGAAGAAGTCGATAATACAAACCTTGTCAAGCGTCCACCCATCGTTACAGTTATGGGTCATGTTGACCATGGTAAGACTTCGCTGCTAGATGCTATTCGGTCAGCCAATGTAACGGATTCTGAAGCGGGTGGTATCACTCAGCACATCGGTGCCTACACCGTTAAAGTGGATGGAGAAACCCTAAGTTTCCTAGATACCCCAGGTCATGAAGCCTTTACCCAAATGCGGGCTCGTGGTTCACAAATCACGGACGTCGTTATCTTAGTGGTAGCAGCGGATGATGGAATTATGCCACAGACACGGGAGTCCATTTCCCACTGTAAGGCAGCTGGTGTTCCAATGGTAGTAGCCATCAACAAGATGGACAAACCACAATCCAATGCAGAGCGAGTAAAGCAAGAATTAAGTGAATTTGGTTTGATTTCAGAAGACTGGGGCGGAGAAACCATTATGGTGGAAGTTTCAGCTAAAGAGCGGACCAATATTGATAAATTGTTAGAAATGGTGGTTTTAACCACTGAAATTATGGAACTTCAGGCAGATCCTGGTCGTCGGGCCAAGGGAACTGTGGTTGAAGCGGAACTTGACAAGGGCAGAGGTCCCGTAGCCACATTATTAGTCCAAGATGGAACCTTGTCCGTTGGCGACTCTATTTTAGTGGGTACCACTTATGGTCGTATCCGTGCCATGTTTGATGACAAGGGTAAAAAGATCAAATCAGCGGGTCCTTCAATTCCAGTTGAAGTCCTTGGTTTATCTGATGTACCACAGGCTGGAGATCGATTCTCTGAGTTCAAGGATGAAAAAACTGCTCGTAATATGGCGCAAGCTCGTTTGGATAAAGAACGTGCTGAAAACCAGAGCAGTGGCCGCATGAGCTTGGAAGACTTATACTCTCAGATTTCCGAGGGAAATGTACAAGAACTACCAATCATCGTGAAAGCTGACGTACAAGGATCAGTTGAAGCTTTAAAGGGTTCTTTAGAGAAGTTGTCAACGGATGAAGTTAAAGTTCGGGTCATTCATGGTGGCGCCGGTGCAATCAATGAAACCGACGTTATACTAGCGACAGCCTCCAATGCTATTGTGATGGGCTTTAACGTTCGTCCAGATGTCAATGCACAGGCTTTAGCTGATAAAGAGAAAATTGAAATTAAAAACTATCGCGTCATCTATGATGCTATTGACGACGTCCGCTCCGCCATGATTGGTATGCTGGAACCAGATATTAAGGAAGTTATTTTGGGAACGGCAGAATGTCGTGAGATTTATAAAGTTTCTGCGGTTGGAACCATTGCTGGAGCTCATGTGCTGACCGGTAAGATTGTTCGTAACGCTCAGGTCCGTTTGATCCGCAACGGCATCGTTGTCTATGAAGGAAAATTGGCTTCGCTAAAACGTTTCAAGGATGATGTCAAAGAAGTTGCATCCGGTTTTGAATGTGGACTTTCTCTTGAACGCTATAATGATCTCAAGGAAGGCGACATTGTGGAAGCCTTCGAAATGAAGGAAGTCAAGCGAAAGGAGCTCTAAAATGTCAAAACATCGCTTAAATCGCATCAATGAAGAAATGAAAAAAGAATTGGCCAACATTCTGCGGGAAATCAAAGACCCGCGGGTGCAAGCCATGGTATCAGTTACAGATGTTGATGTCACCAACGATTTAAAATATGCCAAGATTTATTTATCCATTTTTGGCACCAATAAAACCGAAGAAGCGGAAACCTTAGAAGCCTTAAATAAGGCCAAGGGCTTTATCCGTCATCAATTATCTAGAACCTTAAACTTAAGAAATACACCAGAGTTGCGTTTGATTGAAGATACAACCATTGACTATGGTATGCACATTGATAGCTTACTCCGTGAGGTTTTACCTGAAGAGTCAGCCAAGAAAACAGATGATGCCGATGTCAACCAGGAAGATGAAGATGGAGCAACAGAAGATTCTAATACAGAAGATTCAAATATAGAACAAGCTGAGGAGTCCCAATCAGTAGAAGAGGATGCTCCCATCAGTGAAAAGGAAGAAGACGAGAAAGCATGATGAATCGATTACCGGACATTATCCGGTCTAATGAAAAAATAGGTGTGGCTTGCCATACCTTTCCCGATGGGGATGCTTTAGGTTCGGTCCACGCGTTAGTGTTGGCTTTACGCCAGATGGGGAAAGAAACTTATATCTTGACCAAGGACAAGGTCCTTGATTCATTGGACTTTTTACCCTTGACTGAGGAAACCAATGCATCGGATTCTAAGATTTTACCTGGAACGGATTTAGTGATTGTTTTAGACTGTGGCAATTTTGACCGGGTTAGTTTTGATCAAAAAACTCTGGGTGATACGCCAATGATGGTAATTGACCATCATAAGTCCAACGATCGCTATGGCGATCATAACTATGTTGATTGTAAAGCGGCAGCCACAGGAGAAATCATCTTTGATTTGTTTCAACTCTTAGGCGTGACCATGACCAAAGAAATGGCGATTTCCCTATACACCGCCATTATAACGGACACCGGGTCCTTTCGCTTTGAAAGTACCACCAGCAATACGCTGGAGGTGGCAGCTAAGCTG
>JAAZGI010000267.1 GCA_012511315.1 Clostridium sp. | reverse complement strand
TGGAAGAGGCCATGCCGGACAACTATTTGCCCTATGCAGTGGAAGTGGCTAAAGAAAGAGCCCTACCTGATGTACGGGATGGCTTAAAGCCAGTCCATCGTAGAATTTTATATGGAGCCTATCTCCTAAAGGCACATCCAGATCGACCCTACATGAAATCGGCTCGGATTGTCGGTGATATTATGGGTAAGTTTCATCCCCATGGTGACTCTTCGGTTTATGACGCTATGACAATTTTGGCGCAAGATTTTTCTACTCGGACACCACTAATTGAAGGACAAGGCAACTGGGGATCCATTGATGGGGATTCAGCAGCAGCCATGCGTTACACTGAAGCCAGGTTATCAAAACCAGCCATGGCTTTAATCGGTGATATTAACGCCGACACAGTGGACTTTATAAGTAACTACTCAGATACGGAAACTGAACCGGAGGTATTGCCGGCTAAGTACCCAAATCTTTTAGTGAATGGATCTTTTGGGATTGCGGTAGGACTATCAACTAATATTCCCCCGCATAATTTAGGGGAAGTGATAGATGCAACCTGCGCTTTAATTGATGATCCCCATTTGACCACAGAAGGTCTTATGAAATATATTCCTGGACCAGACCTACCAACAGGTGGAACCATCATTGGGCGAGCAGGCCTTCTAGCGGCCTATGAGAAGGGCGAAGGCAAGGCGGTACAAAGAGCCAAGGCTAACATTGAAAAGCTTGATACGGGACGCCTGGGTATTGTAATCACCGAGTTTCCTTATCGGAAGAACAAAGCTCGAATCCTTCAAACCATATCTGAAATGACAGGGGATAAAAAACACCAAAAATCTTTAGAGGCTATTACCGATATCCGAGATGAGTCAGGGCGAGCAGGTATTCGAGGCGTCATTGAACTCAAAAGAAGTGCCGATGAGGAAGAAGCCGATCGTGTTTTAAAATATTTGTTAAAGAAAACAGATCTGCAAAATAATTTAAACTTTAATATGGTGGCCATCGACAAGGGGAAGCCGGTAACTTTTGGCTTAAAGGGAATACTGGAAGCTTATGTGGCTCATCAAAGAGAAGTCGTTACCCGTCGCACAAAACGGGAACTGGATATTGCAGAAAAGCGTTTCCACATTGTGGAAGGGTTCATGCATGCCATTGATGTCATGGATGAATTGATAAAAACTATCCGCGCGTCTAAAAATAAAGCGGATGCCAATAAAAACATCCGGGAACAATTTGGTTTCAGTGACCCCCAAGCCACAGCGATTTTAGAGTTAATGCTTTATCGTTTAACAGGCTTAGAAATGGGTGCTTACCAAAAGGAACATGACCAATTGGCCAAGCTCATTAAAAAGCTAAAAGGGATTTTAAAGGTTCAAAAGAAACTAGATGATTTAATAAAAAAAGAACTGGCGGAAACTAAGGCTCAATTTGCCGATCCTCGCCGGACAGATCTAATTGATGATGAGGAAGAAGCTACCATAGATATTCAGGAGCTGATTGTAGTGGAAGATTCAATGGTCACCTTGTCTGAAGAAGGTTTTATTAAACATATGCCAATGAAAAACTTTCAACGCTCTTCCGCCGATCCAGAAGTCATTGATTACCGTGAAGGGGATCGTCTAATCTGCCAATTTGAAACCAATACCTTGAATCAAGTCTATATTTTTACAAATCTTGGCAATATGTTCCAAATCGAATCCCAGAAAATTCCGGAGTTCAAATGGAGAGAAAAAGGGGATCGCTTCGATGATTTAATTCGAACGAAAATGAGCGATGGCGAAAAAGTTGTCTCAGCTTATAGTCTACCTGCCATTAAAGAAACCATGATTTTTAAATTTCTAACGAATAAAGGGCGAATTAAACGCACCTTAGGGGAAGTATTTAGTTCTAAATATACCAAGTTAGTAGCCTTAAAGTTAGCGAAGGGTGAAGAATTGTTTGCTGTACTCATCGAGGAAGGCCAACGATTATGGGATAATCGAATGGATGGCCTACTTCCGAAGGATTCAAAAGGAGAAGCAGAAATTGACTCCATGATTTTGACAGGAATCGATGATGCAGAAGAATGGCAACAAAATGAGGGGGAACATCTTCAGCGAATTCCAGAGTTCTTAAGAATTCAAACAAAGAACGGCTTAAGTTTCAGTGTGCCAGAAGGTGCCTGTGAAGTGAGGGGGAAGATGGTTCAGCCGGAGCGATTTGCCATGATTCCTGAGCGAGATCAGATCGTAAGTGCTCACTATGAATTTGATTTTGAAATTAAAACCTATCATTTAGAAGTTGACGACGAGGCCAAGATGAAGCCCATTCGAGGTCGACGTAAGCCCACAGGCTATGTGCTAAAGGGAGATTCTTATACTGATCTTGCCTTTATCACGTCGGATGGGATTGCTCATAAACTCCCAGGCTACCTGTTTGAAGATGTAACAGATGAAGTGGATCTGTCTGAGTTAATCGATTTTGATTCGAAAAAATATCGAATCATTGGAGCCTTCTCCGGCGATGTGAATGTCTTGAGTGATCGAGATGTCGTATTGGCTACCGCTCAAGGTTTAATAAAGCGAACAGATATTCGGGAGTTTTTAACCGGGGCAGATTCTTTCCCCATCGTAAAATTCCGTCATGAAACTGATGAAATGATTTTTGCTGAAATACTTGAAAATCCAAAAGATCATGTAATTCTTGTAACCGGTGGAGGAATGT
>JAAZGI010000266.1 GCA_012511315.1 Clostridium sp. | reverse complement strand
TTTTTCATATCACGGAAAGCAGTGAGTTTGATCAAGTAATTCTTGGAGGAACCTATCTTTGCAGGGTGGTAAAAGGGAGTTATCAATATCTTCCGTTGGTTTGGCAAGAAATTATGGATTACATTCAAGAACATCATTATCTAGCCATTGGTAATCCCTTGGAGCTTTATCTTGTAGACAACCATACCACCAGTTTAGAGCCAGAGTATGTTACAGAATTGCAGGTTTTAGTTAAAAAAAGACAATTAACCAAGGAGCTTTAAAAGTAAATAGACAATCCGTCAGTGGACAGGAAAGCATATAATAGACGGGTCGATCAGAAGCTAAAACCTTATAAAGAGTAATGATGAAATCGGGAGGATGTTATGTATCGAATTTTATTGGTTGAAGACGATGAGGCCATCGTAAAAAACCTAACGGATATTTTAAATAGAGAAGGGTTTATTGTGGATTCGGCTTCAGGGCAAACGTTAGCTTTAAAACTTTTAGACGAAAAGGCCTATGACTTGTGCCTTTTGGATATATCTTTAAAAGAAGGAAATGGATTTGCCACTTGTCGAGCCATCAAAGATCAGGGGGACACTCCGGTTATCTTTTTAACTGCCTCTGGCGATGAGTATAGCGTGGTAGCTGGTTTTGATATGGGTGGGGATGATTATGTTCAAAAACCATTTCGACCCCGGGAACTTATTTCCAGAATGAAAAATGTTTTAAGGCGAAGCGGCAAGCAAAATAACCTCATTGAACTAGATGGTCTAGTGGTGGATATCGACAAAGGAATCGTCCGCCGAAAGGAAGAAGAGATTACTCTCTCAGCCTTAGAATATCGACTTCTTTTATTATTTTTAAATCATCGAGGGATGATTTTGTCAAGGACTATGCTTTTGGAAGAAATATGGGATATTGCCGGGGATTTTGTGAATGATAATACCCTAACAGTTTATATTAAACGACTCCGCGATAAAATTGAAGAAGATCCACAAAAGCCGAACATTATAAAAACGGTGCGGGGACTTGGCTATAAGGTGGGTGAATAAAGTGGGTTTTTTTCGAAATTCAGAGGTTCGGAAAAATGCGCTGGCTCAAGGGCTTTTGATAGTAATCACTTCTCTAATTGCCTTTCAAATAAACATACAAACTGGTTTATGGGTTTTGCTAACTTCTTGTTTGTTAACGGTTATAAACCTTAATTTTACAAAAAAGAGATACCGAAACATTGCAAATCTAACCGAGGAAATGGAAGGGATGCTGCATAAACAAGATTTTTCGCCCATATCAGCCTATGAAGAAGGGGAACTGTCCATTCTAAGAACCCAAATTCATAAAATGACTCAGAAAATGAAAGAACAACAAAATGCCCTTCTCCATGACAAAGTTTATCTCTCCGAGTCATTGCAAGATATTTCTCACCAAGTGAAAACGCCATTAACATCGTTAAATTTAATTTCAGATCTGTTATTAGAAGAAACCTTGGATAAGACGCGCAGAAGAGAACTGGTAAAGGAACAAATTAAACTGTTAAAGCAAATTGAATGGCTTATCAGTGCTTTGTTAAAAATGGCCAAGTTAGATGCGGATACGGCCAAGATGACAAAAGAGAAAGTTTTAGTGAAACAACTCATTCAGCGAGCTACGGAGCCCCTGGCCGTTGCCATGGATATTAAGGGGCAAGAATTGGTTGTTGAGCAAGAAGGGAATGAAAGCTATATTGGTGATCTCTATTGGAGTAGTGAGGCTCTTTTAAATATATTGAAAAACTCCATGGAGCATCTTCCTTATGGGGGACAGTTGTCGATTCTAGTCAATGAAACCATTCTTTTCACTGAAATTGAGATCAAAGACAATGGACCAGGCATTGACAAAGAAGATTTGCCTCATCTGTTTGAACGCTTTTATAAAGGGAAAAACTCGAGTCAAAACAGTGTCGGCATCGGTTTGGCTCTCTCACGCATGATTATTGTCCAGCAAGGCGGCACTCTGAAAGTTGAAAATGATGCAAAGGGCGGCGCGAAATTTACCATTCGCTTTTATAAAAACACAGATGCAAACTGAAGAAAAAATATTTTTCTTCAGTTTTTCTAATGTGACAAGATTGTAATATGAAAGTCACGAAGCTGTAAGGTTGGTTGTTTAAGATAAGAGTATCAAGAGAAATTTGTGGAGGAAGACAATGGAAATATTAAGAATTGAGAACCTATCAAAAATATACGGTGAGGGTAACAATCAGGTGAAAGCCTTGGATGATATTAGTTTTAGTGTGACACAAGGGGAATTTATCGCCATTATTGGGCCATCCGGTTCCGGTAAATCAACGCTTTTACACATCTTAGGCGGAGTTGATGAGCCAACATCGGGAAAAGTCTTTATGGATGGAAGCGACGTCTATCGTCAAGACGATGAAAAACTAGCAGTTTTTAGAAGACGTCAAGTGGGTCTTATTTATCAGTTTTATAATTTGATTCCTGTTTTAAATGTGGTAGAAAACATGACTTTGCCAGTTTTATTAGATGGTCGCAAAGTGAATGATGAGCGGCTCCTAGAGCTAGTCAAGATATTAAATCTAGGTGGACGGGAGCATCATCTGCCCAACCAGCTATCCGGTGGACAGCAGCAACGTGTTTCCATTGGACGAGCCTTAATGAATGCACCGGCTGTAGTCTTAGCTGATGAACCCACTGGAAATTTAGATTCAAAAAATAGCCAAGAAATAATTGAACTGTTAAAGGAGTCCAATAAAAGATATAACCAAACCTTGATTATGATCACCCATGATGAAAATATTGCTCTTCAGGCCAATCGGATTATTTCAATTGAAGATGGCAGAATTATTCGCGATGAGGTTGTCCGTTAATGAACATCATGAATCGAGTAACGTGGAAAAATTTAAAGGAAAATAAAGCTAGAACTCTTGTCACCATTATCGGAATCATGCTATCCGTGTCCTTGTTCACCGCCGTTATAACCTCGGTCTTTAGTTTAAAGGCTTATATCCTAGACGTCTTTGTGGAAAAAAAAGGAGACTATCATGCGGCTGTTTTAGATCTAGACCAAAGCACCTTGGAAGAAATTTCTAGCCATGAAAAGACAGATCAGGTAGCGGTTCTTGAACATGTTGGTTATGCACTTTATAAAGATATTAAAAATAAATACAAACCTTACATTTTTGTTGCAGCGGCAGACCCTACCTTTTTAGAAACCATGCCAGTTCGACTCACGGATGGACGATTACCTCAAAATAGTCAGGAGCTTTTAATCCCAGAACATCTTTCAACCAATGGAGGAGTTAACCTTAAGATTGGTGCTCAACTGAACTTGGGGATAGGAAATCGCGAGATGGAAGGTGGGCAGCTCACTCAGGAAGATTCTTCTATGCAAGAATTAGAAAGTTTTCACAAACAGACAGAGAAA
This sequence comes from Clostridium sp., assembly GCA_012511315.1. Lineage (GTDB taxonomy): Bacteria > Bacillota > Clostridia > Clostridiales > Clostridiaceae > JG1575. The sequence continues at coordinate 190 of JAAZGI010000266.1, read as the reverse complement.
AGCTATTCTGTAGTCGGTTTTTACAAACGACCTTCCTTTGAGAACGTGGATGCACCAGGCTATACAGCGTTAACCCTTCAAGATCCAGTAAGTTCGGGGCCTTATGATGCCTACTTCAAAGTGATCCCTATGAAAGATAGTTATGATTTTCTAGAAGCTTTTCCAGACCATGATACCAAGGTTAATAGTG
>JAAZGI010000265.1 GCA_012511315.1 Clostridium sp. | reverse complement strand
TTGTAGTTCATAAGTCTATGAAAAGTGGTTAAAGATTATGTCCAGCAGCTTGAAAGTTAAGCCATTTATAGAGCATACAGTTCTAAAGATTTAAGCGACTCAAAGAGCGTAAAGTCTTCGCAAGGAATGAACACAGATTAAAAGAATAAGACCAAAGGAGTGACCAAATTGCATCAGGTAAAACTTGAGAAAAAAAGACAACATGAAAAAGATATCTTATCCGAAATGATTAATATCTATTGTAAGGGTCATGGTCACGAAGAGCTTTGCAAGGATTGTACAGAGCTTAAAGCCTATGCCTTAGATCGGATTGAACGATGCCCTGAAATGGCCACCAAGTCTTTTTGCAGCGTCTGTGACATCCAGTGTTATGCACCAGAGCAAAGAGAGAAGATTCGTGACGTGATGCGCTATAGTGGTAGGCGATACTTTTTAGTTCATCCTTTGCAAACCATAGCTCATGGTTGGACCACTCTAAGGTCAAGACAACGACAGATTAGCCAAGCCAAGAAGAAATAAAGAGATTCAAACATCAATTCTAAATATCAAACCTGAGGTTTTAGTGTAAGTTTATTTTAAATTTTAGAAATAAGTTTAGCGAATAAGTCCGAATAAAAGGTTCATCGATTAAGTAAAACCTCGTCGACAAGACAATGTGTAGAAAGATAAACAGTAGGTTAAAATTAAATGGAGTAAGCCAGACAACGACCTAGAGCTTTCTAGTGAAAGCCTGTGGGATGAATCGTTGTCTGGCTTTTTTAAAAAGACTTGTTTTAATTCGGACTAAAATGCTCAGAAAGTGTTATAATTTTTTCTAGAATAAACTCTAAAGCGAACTCTGGGAATAGTGTTTCGTTGTTATTTTAAATGAATAAACTAATGAATTGTACAAATTAATTTTCAAAATTTATTGTAAGCAATAAAAACCAAGATGAAACATTAAATAGGACGAAGAAACGATTAATATGAAACGAATTAACATGAAACAAATGCAACATGAAACCAATGGAAAAGGAATGATTTGACCATGAAAATATTAGTAACAGGCTTTGATCCCTTTGGTGGGGAGGCTGTTAATCCGGCTTTTGAAGCGGTAAAGCAGCTGCCCAATACCATTGCAGGAGCCGAAGTTATAAAGCTTGAGCTACCAACTGCCTTTAAGCGAAGTGCGCAAGTGCTAGAACAAGCCATTAAAGAACATATGCCCAATGCGGTACTATGTGTTGGTCAGGCTGGTGGTCGAGCCAAGATGACGGTGGAGAAAGTGGCCATTAATTTAGGGGAAGCTCGGATTCCAGATAATGATGACGACCAGCCAATCGATGAACCCCTCATTTCAGATGGCGAAACCGCCTACTTTTCCACACTCCCTATTAAAGCCATGGTTTGGCAGATGAACCAAGGTGGTATCCCAGCAGGGGTTTCCTACTCAGCAGGAACCTATGTTTGTAACAGCATCATGTACCACGCTCTTTATTTAGCGCAAAAAGAATTCCAAGGGCTGCGAGCTGGTTTTATCCACGTACCTTTTGCTCCAGAGCAGGTGGTCGATAAAACCCTGGTGACCCCATCCATGTCTTTATCCGATATAGCAAAGGGATTGGAGTTATCCATTCAAGCTATGGTTCAGTATTATAATGACGAGGA
>JAAZGI010000037.1 GCA_012511315.1 Clostridium sp. | reverse complement strand
GTAATACTGATGTCATGGGGGTGACTTTCTTTTAGCCCAGCGGAGGTTTGAACTACAAAGCTGGCCGTATCACATAAAACTTCAATGGTTGGTGAGCCAAGGTACCCCATTCCCGAGCGAATTCCACCAGTGATTTGGAAAATAGTATCGGCTACATAGCCTTTATAATCCACTCGCCCTTCAACTCCTTCAGGAACAAATTTCTTTGCCTCTTTTTGGAAGTAACGGTCCGATGAACCAGCATTCATTGCTCCAAGAGACCCCATGCCACGATACACTTTATAGCTTCTGCCTTGGAAGATCACCGATTCTCCTGGTGCTTCTTCACACCCAGCTAGCATGGATCCCATCATAACGGTGGATGCACCTGCCGCTAAAGCCTTGACGATGTCACCAGAATACTTTAGGCCACCATCGGCAATAACTGGTACCCCATGAACTCTGCCCACTTCAGAGCAATCCATGACAGCTGTTACCTGCGGTACACCAACCCCTGCAACGACACGAGTGGTACAAATTGCGCCTGGTCCAATCCCAACCTTAATGGCATCAGCCCCTGCTTCAATTAAAAACTCAGCTGCTTCAGCTGTGGCTATATTTCCTGCAATGACCTGGAGTTCAGGATAGGTCTTTTTAACCAGCTTAACCGCCTCGCCAACACCCTTTGAGTGTCCGTGGGCTGTATCTACTGTTATAACATCTACATTAGCCTCTACAAGAGCCGCAACCCGCTCCATCATATCAGCAGTCACACCGACCGCCGCGCCGCATAGAAGGCGTCCAACGCTATCCTTGGCTGCATTTGGGAAGAGACGAATCTTTTCAATATCCTTTATAGTAATCAAACCCATCAAATTATTATCGTCATCCACCAAAGGTAATTTTTCAATCTTATTTTTCTTTAAGATCTGTTTTGCTTCTTCCAAGGTAGTGCCAACTTTACCAGTAATTAGGTTTTCTGATGTCATTAAGTTAGAAATCGGTTGATCAAAATTGGTTTCAAAAACAAGGTCGCGGTTGGTGATAATCCCCACCAGCTTACCCTCTACGGTAATGGGTACACCAGAGATCCGGTATCGAGCCATTAATTCATCGGCTTCTTTTACGCTGTTATCCGGTGCAAGGTGAAAGGGATTGGTAATAACACCATTTTCCTGACGCTTAACCCGATCCACTTCTTCAGCCTGACGCTGAATGCTCATGTTTTTATGTATCATGCCAATGCCGCCCTCACGAGCCATGGCAATGGCCATATCCGATTCAGTTACGGTATCCATACTGGCTGAAATCAGCGGAATATTCAGTTTAATTTTCCGGGTTAACATGGTTCCTAAATTAACATCTCCCGGTAACACTTCAGATTTATTTGGAACCAATAACACGTCGTCGAAAGTATAGCCTGTCTTAATAATTTTACCCAATATTCGATCCTCCTGAAGAAAAATAAAAAGTTTAACGATAAGTGATAGCTTGAATGATGCTTGGTTTTGTTGATGCTTATTATAATTACTTATAATTTTGTTTGCTGCTTATGTTTGCTTTGTTAAGTTTACAGCTAACTTGCAATTTATGAGCAATGAAATCTACCAATGGAATTGAACGACTGAAAAAGAAAATAAATTAAAATAAAAAAACCGGTCCTTTTTAAAAACAAGTTCTCTAAAAAAGCCCGGGATTAATCCAACATGGTTAATGATCCTGGCTCATAGACTGAAATTAATGGTTTCAGGTAGAGACGCTTTGCCTTATTCAAAGCATATATGAGACCTATTAAGTTATTTCTACTATTATATTTACATTGAAAAGCCCTGTCAATGTAAATGGGCTCGTTTTCATAAAAATATTTTTAATATTTTTGATATCTTCTAAAGCTCTGTAAAATTTTTTAAGACATTGAGACCCTTTTATGAGCTTTCGGATTTTATTTTTTATAACCATTAGTTTATCACTACTTTGTAAGGTCCATGGTTACTATTCACTCTACCTTAATATTATACAATATCTAAGAGGCGCGACCACATAATTTGACGAAATTTTTTAAAGGCTGTAGGTATAGTAATC
>JAAZGI010000264.1 GCA_012511315.1 Clostridium sp. | reverse complement strand
TCCGGATCCTTACCCACCATCTCACGCATTTGCATAGCCAGTTCATAACCTAAGGTTTCTACACCCGCGATGCCAAAGGGTGTATACAGGGAAGCATTAAAATAACCGGTTTCTTCCAGGAGCATCAAAAACTTATAAAAAAGCTCGGGTCCCACAGTCATTTGAATCACTTCAGCCCCATAAGCCTCACACTTACGAGCTTTTTCAATGATCTCGGGTTGACCAATTTCTTTAGAGTCGTAACACTCTTGCACCACGATGCATTTAAGACCAAGCTTTGCGGCTTGACTGGCTACAGCAGCGCCGTAGTTTCCTGATGTTGCGGTAATAACCCCTTTAAAGCCAAGGCGCTTGGCTTCATAGACACTAGTGGCTGCCCGACGCGCTTTAAAGGAGCCCGAAGGATTCGCTGCTTCATCTTTTAGAAAGATGCGAGCGCCCTTGCCCTTGGGCGCATACTTGCGAGCCAGCTTGGTTAGATTACGCAATTCGTAGATTGGAGTATTGCCAACACCGGTTTGATTTTGGATCTCCTGGATTTCCTTCAGACTATAGCCCGTTTCTTGCATCATTCGATCATAATCAAAGGAGATCCTCCCTTCTTCAAACTGAGCATAGTCAATACCCACCGAGGATTTCATGATGTCATTTTTTCGTGCCATAACACTCTTATAACTATTATCTTTCATGATTTTCATCCTCCTGTTCCATCTCGTAAGCTTCTAAATCTGCTCGCAAGCTACGACCAATATATAAAAGTTCTGGAACACTCTTGCCATAGTCATGCTCATAATAGGGTTCAATTTGTGTCAAGGTTCCCGCTTGCTGGCGACCAATGTATGTTTCCACCGTAACTTCATCGCCAATTTTAGCACTATCATCTAAAAGAAAGCCCTTGGTCCACATTTGAATATCCGTTGCTTTGGTGTCTTCTGGCAAGTTTCCAGTCCGTTCTTCTGCCTTTAAAATAACGGAGTGAATTCGTACCCAATCACCTTTTTTTGCTTGCATATTAATCCTCCTCAATCCGTTCGCGAACATCTCCCATGATGGCTCTTGGAACAGGTAGATCTAACATGGTCTGAAGACCTGGTCTAGCATTGATAATTTGTGGGATCATATTAACCACCATGGCAATTGTGCCAATACCACCTGGTATTTCTGGGGTGATGGCCATATTAATATCTGGTGTGCCCTTGATGTTGATATAGTCGCCAGTATCAACCCCTTCTAGCTGTGGTTCTACTTGTTGTGGATGAATCATATTAATTTTAACCACATCATCCACCTTACCCTCGCCACGCATGTCAACACCGGCCATGTTACCAGCCTTCACTTCTGCATAGGGAGCCTTGCGATCAACTTTAGAAATAATCGGTGACATGCTCTGCTTAACGGGCTCAGATAACTTCCATCCCAGGGCATCAGCAATCATATGGATGGATTCATCAAATCCAACATGTCCAGCTAACTTACCAGCGCCACTGAGTTCTTCGTATTCATCCATGGTAATACCGACACCTTGTTCTTTCATAACGGTCGGTCCAAAGGGAGATAAGTTGTTGACTCGTTTAGCTTCCACAAAATCAACGGTTTCGCAGGCACCTGTTAATGTAACCACCAAAAGGTCCATGATCAGTCCTGGATTAATTCCGGTACCCAAAACAGAAACTCCATTGGCTTTGGCAATACGGTCCATTTCAGCTGCCAGTTCTGGCTCCTTAGCTTGTGGGAATGCCATTTCTTCAGCTGTGGTAATCACATTCATTTTATGTTCTAATATTGTTTTAATCCGTGGAAAAGCATTTCGGGTATGTGAATCAGTACAAAGGAGAACCACATCGGCAGCCTTTTCTGTGATCACTTCTTCGGCTGTTCCAATGGTGATGTCGTGGTCATAAGGATTGTCCTTGTCTAGGAAATCAAACATGCTTTTTCCAAGCATGGTCCCCATGTCAATCACACCGGTAATCTCAATTCCCTTTTTATCCAATAACATTTCAGCCATTCCTCTACCCATAGCACCCAAGCCCCAGATAATGACCTTTACATTCTCTTTTCTCATATCAATTTCCTCCCCAGTATATATAGTTCATTCTATTTTTCAGAAAACCGCCTTCAAGCTCCTATGCATAAAGGTCAAAAAAATGTATA
>JAAZGI010000263.1 GCA_012511315.1 Clostridium sp. | reverse complement strand
TTCACCCTGAGTTATTTTGCAGAGCTGTTTAATGCATCCAAGTCCACCATTTCTGAAGACATCCTGATTGTACGAGAATCCCTTGAAAAATTTGGCGAAGGACGAGTAGAAACATTAGCTGGAGCCAACGGTGGAGTTATTTTCTTTGTTTCTGTGCCAGAGAAAATTCGAACCGATTTTAGATCCGAACTCTTAGGTTATTTAAAAGATCCGTCTCGGATTGTTCCCGGAAATTTTATATATGTTTCAGACTTGATGCAAAATCCGCGGATTATTCGTTTGGCAGGAGCGATTTTAGCAGAGCATTTTCAGGAGACCAAGCCTGATTATGTTATTACAGTGGAAACAAAAGGAATTCCACTAGCCTATGAAGTGGCTCGGTATTTAGGCATTCAACTGATTGTAGTTCGACGCAATACAAAAATCACAGAAGGAACCGCTGTGTCCATTAATTACCTGACTGGTAATCAGGGCATGCTTTCGGTAATGAGTTTATCAAAACGTAGTCTGCCCCCAGGATCGTCACTTATTTTTATTGATGACTTTCTCCGAGGTGGTGGAACGGTTCGTGGCATCATTGACCTTGTTTCAGAATTTGATTCTGAGCTCATTGGGGTAGGCGTAATGGTGGACTCTAAAGAATTAGACAAAGAAATTGGTGTACCCTTTGTCACCTTCTGCGAGTATCACGGTATCAATTCGGAAGGTGAAGTCCTAATTCGCAATTCAAAGTCATTATAACTTGAGAACAAAGAGGCTATTTTTTAACAATATTACAAAAGTGTGAATGACCTCTTATATTTAAACGTTTTCCATGCTAATATTTTAATAAGCTTTACTATATTTAGGGAATCGATTTTGATCTCCGTATAATAAGTGTGACTTTTTATCATTTCAGCAAGGAGGAAGCAACATGAAAATCACCGATGTTCGGATTAGAAAAATTGCCTCAGAGGGGAAGATGAAGGCAATTGTTTCAGTAACCTTTGAGAACCAATTCGTCGTTCATGATATCAAAGTAATTGATGGCCAAAACGGTCTATTTATTGCTATGCCATCGAGAAAGACGCCGGATGGGGAATTTAAAGACATTGCACATCCAATTAACTCCGAAACCAGGGAAAGACTCCAACAGGCCATCTTGGGTGAGTACGAAAAAGTCATGCAGGATTCAGTGGATGAATCCATGGACTTTGAAGAGCCCTTATCACCACAAGAATTAGAGACAAGCCCTGTAGGCTCTCCAGTTTTTTAATTGAAGAATTGATATTATATGCTGCTGCAAAACCGGCCTGCCGGATCTTGTAGCAGCCTTTTCAGCGTGGAGTAAAAAGCTTAAGAAATCTAGCGTATTATACTGCGGTATAGAATGTATTTTTGTTAGGGCAAAAGCCACATTATTTTAGGTGAAAAGATTTGGGAGTATAATACAATAGGAGAATCAGCCTATGAACGGAATGTTAGCAAGACTATTGCTGTATAAAAAGGTGTAGAATAAGGTTATCAGATGGAAAAGGAGTGATTATTTTGAAAATCATCGTGATGCGACACGGAGAATGTGAAGCTGATGTCCGTAAGTTTTGTGCAGGACGAGCCGATGTTCCACTAACAGGTCTTGGACACGATCAGGCAGAACAAGCCGCCCAGTGGATTAGGAAGCGATACACTCTGACAAAAATATACTCCTCCCCCTTAATCAGAGCCTGGCAGACGGCTCAAGCAGTAGCAGATGCTGCGGTACTCCCAATCACCGAACTTCAAGATCTATTAGAATTTGACAATGGGCTTTTAAAGGGAGTACCAATTTCCGAGGTGGGGCATCGATTTCCAGTCGTTCCTAATCTAGCGGCCCATGAAGCAGTGTATGAGCAAGAAACAAAGCTTGAATTTAGATTGCGAGCAGAGAATGTTATGTCGCGGGTTCTCCATGAAAATCAGTTAAATGATGAAGTGTTAATCATTACCCATGGTGGGATGATTAATCAGCTGTTTCGAGCCTTTATGCAATTACCAGTAGATTATAATGTTTGGATCACATCAGGGGACACTGGCATTCATGAATGGGTGGTTTTAAAAGAAGGTCGTGGCATCACGTACTTAAACTCCTTAGAGCACTTGGGCTTCAAGCATTTTTAAGACGAGGCATTTACATATAGCCAAGCAAAGGAATAGAATAGTAATAAGAAAAATCATTGTATCAAGGCTCTTTAAGTTATTATGAGTCGGATGGCACTCACCATACATTGTAGAGTGGGTTGAAAATATTAAGTTGAAGTGGAGAGGAAATAATGGGAAATACATTGACAGGAATGGACAAGGCATTAAATAAAATTAAAGAAATTAAAGCGTCACTGGATGGACATATGTCACGCATTGAGGCGCATCAAAACAATGGCGTGTTTTTTGTAGATGCAAAGAATGTTTTAATCTCACCTGAGGCGATAATTGGTGAGAACACTATTGTTTATCCCGATGTCATCATCGAGGGAAACTGTATCATTGGTAAAGGGGTTATTTTATACCCGGGAACTAGGTTGCATAATGCTAAAATCGGGAATTATTCAGAAATTCAACAATCAGTGGTGTTGGATTCATCCATTGGTGAAGAAACCACAGTGGGACCCTATGCATATATTCGGCCTGATTCGGTTATTGGCTCGGGTGTAAAAATTGGGGATTTTGTGGAAGTCAAAAACTCTACCATTGGCGATGGCACCAAGGTCTCCCATCTAACCTATTTAGGAGATGCGAAAATTGGAGGCCATGTGAACTTTGGCTGTGGAACGGTCATTGTAAACTATAATGGTAAGGTGAAACAAGAGACAATTATTGAAGATCATGCATTTATTGGTTGTAACACAAACCTAATAGCTCCAGTGCGGGTTGGTAGAAATGCTTATACAGCAGCAGGTTCAACCATCACTAAAGACGTGCCGGCCAATGCACTAGCAATTAGCCGAGTTCCACAAGAAAACAAAGAGGGCTGGGTAGAACAAAAAGGTTTAAAAAAAGACTAGGCAGTGATGTCAAAGGAGGTTCTTGATGGAACAATGTTATAATCTTGAAAGGATTAAGATCTTCGCCGGAAACTCTCAACCGGAAATGGCAACTGGCATTACCCAAAAGCTAAATATGCCTTTAGGTAAGGCCCAGGTTGGTCGCTTTAGTGATGGGGAAATCGCAGTAAGCATCGGTGAGACCGTGAGAGGTTGTGATGTGTTTGTTATTCAATCCACGCAAACTCCAGTCAATGAAAACTTAATGGAGTTACTGATTATGATTGATGCCTTCAAGCGGGCTTCAGCAGGACGTATTAATGCAGTGATTCCCTATTATGGTTATGCCCGTCAAGATCGTAAAGTAAAGGCGAGAGATCCAATCACAGCCAAGTTGGTTGCTAATCTTCTCACCAGTGCTGGAGCTGATCGCATCATAACCTTGGATGTTCATTCCCATCAAATTCAAGGTTATTTTGATATTCCAATGGATAATCTCAGAGGAGGTCCAATCCTAGCACAGTACTTTATTGAACGTGGTTTTCGAAATGCTGATGATGTGATTTTAGTGGCTCCGGATTTAGGTTCAGTGACGAGAACCCGAGAATTTGCAGAACGCTTGGGTGCGCCTATTGCGATCATCGATAAACGGAGACCCAGACCTAATGTGTCGGAAATCATGAACATTATCGGAGATGTTTCCAATAAACGTTGCATCATGGTGGATGATATGATTGACACAGGGGGCACGATTGTGAATGCTGCAGAAGCTTTAAAAGCTCATGGTGCCAAAGAAATCTACGCAGCTGCCAGCCATGCCGTTTTATCAGGTAATGCTCCAGATCGACTCCAAGAATCCCCAATCACGGGAGTTATATTTTTGGACACCATTCGACTAGGTGCTGACAAGATTCGCGATAAGCTCACAGTTCTATCCTGCATCGATTTATTTAGTGAAGCAATTTCACGAGTCCATTACAATAGACCCCTATCAACCATCTTTTAGCAGGTAGACGAAAATTTCAATCAAATATCCATTAAAACTAGAAGCGTGCTGAATTGACTTAGGTGAATGAACTGTTAATTTTGTGAAGCGACAAGGGAATTGAACCCATAATAAGATAATATTAATATAAGTTGGTATAATTATATATCCCCGAATATCGGGACCACAGGAGGAAAGTAATGGAAGGCAAAATTGGAAAAGTTCTAATAGTTGATGACGATGAAAATATAAGTGAAGTTTTAAAGATGTATCTTGAAAACTCAGGGTACGACACTAAGGTTTGTGCCGATGGAAAAACGGCACAAGAGGTGTTTACTGAATATAAGCCGGATTTAGTCTTACTTGATATCATGCTTCCATTTATCGATGGAATTGATGTATTAAAGTGGATTCGTCGCGATTATGAAACGCCGGTTATCATGCTAACGGCCAAGGGAGAGACCTTTGATAAAGTTCTTGGTTTAGAGCTGGGAGCCGATGATTATATGGTGAAACCTTTTGAGCCGAAAGAAGTTGTAGCTCGAGTTAAGGCAGTAATGCGTCGCTTTAATGTTGATGGCGGTGGAAAAGAAGCGTTAAACTTCCCCGAACTAACGGTAGACGTGAACTCCTACAGCGTAACTTACCGTGGATCAGTTGTTAAAATGCCACCGAAAGAATTTGAACTACTCTATCACTTAGCAGCCCACAAAAACCGTGTCTTTACCAGAGAACAACTTCTTTGCGAGGTGTGGGGTTATGACTACCCTGGTGATTCTAGAACCGTGGATGTTCATATCAAGCGTCTTCGTGAGAAGCTTCAAGGTGGACCCAACTGGCAGCTGGAAACAGTTTGGGGAGTCGGCTACAAGTTTGAAGTGAAGTAGCATCGTATGAGCTGATGAAAAGTAAAAGTATTGTTTTCAAGCTGGTGGCCACTTTTGTAGTGATCTTGGCCATCAGCTATATGATTATTGCGACCATTTTGTCGGTGTGGGTTCAGCGAGGTTACATTAGTGATCGCCGGACTCAATTAAAAGACTCTGCAGAGTTTATCGAATTTAATGTGGATCGCTATCGAGCGAACGAAATTAAAAAAACGAATTTAACCACCACGTTGCAGTATCTAGGTAAGGGGCTCAATGATTCTGAGATTCTTGTTTTAGATGAGCGTAACATGGTGTTTTTGGTGTCTCAAGAAGAGCTATCGGATTGGATTTTCAAAGAGTTTCCATCAGATAACTTAGAAACGTTGGCGGATGGAAATGTTCAAGAAATTTCACGATTAGCTGGTCCTGATGGAGCCACTGAATATTTTGTCTATGTATCACCCATGATGAAAGACGGTGTTTATCGTGGATCAGTTGTTGTGATGACACCGGAGGCAGCAGTCAGAGACCAAGTATCGGGTGTGTTTTTGATTATTTGGGTTAGTTCTTTATTGGCTTTAATCGCCTCAATTTTTATGATTTATTATTTTGCTCAGCAAATTTTGATTAAACCCTTATATGAACTCAATGGAGTAGCTGACAAAATGAGTAAAGGGGATTTTTCCCAGCGGGCCTTAGTAACCTCAGACGATGAAATCGGGAATTTAGCCAATTCCTTTAATCATATGGCTGAATCTATTGAACATACCGATCAAAACCGACAGGATTTTATTAGCAACATTTCTCATGAGTTGCGGTCGCCGATTACGTCGATTCGAGGCTTTATTGCTGGAATTTTAGATGGAGTCATTCCCAAGGATAAAGAAAATTACTATCTTAATGTGGTTTATCAAGAAATCAACCGATTGACACGGCTGATTAATGATTTATTAGACTTATCGGCTATGGAATCTGGGCGGTTTTCGATGGATATTACAGAAGTGGACTTAAACGAAATTATTCGTCTGTCCATTGTAAAATTTGAAACCAAGATTAATGAAAAGAAACTAAAAGTCGATATTTCATTGGATGCTGAACAGCAGTTAGTGGCAGGGGATCGCGATCGATTGATTCAAGTTGTAACAAACCTCTTGGATAATGCGGTGAAGCATTCCCCACCAGAAGGTCATGTGGAAGTATCAACTCGAGTCAAAGGGAAAAAGGTGACCGTAGCTATTTATAACGACGGAACACCAATTTCTGAGGCGGATAGCAAAAATATCTGGTCGCGCTTTTATAAAGCGGATCGTTCTAGGACCCAAAAAGAGTCCACTGGTCTAGGACTGCCCATTGTTCGGAATATTTTAACCCAGCTAGGCGAAAATGTCTGGGTGGAAAATCGGGAAACCGGAGTAGTATTCCAGTTTACTTTGAGTAAAACTTAAATAGGTGATGAAGATGAAAAAAAAGCGAAATGGACAGGAGAGTCAGGAAGGGCATATTCGAATATCCAACCGTGAGACGGTTCGATATCAAACCCATCGCAATGGCCTGCTAACTTTATTGGGGATTGGAGCTGTGATTCTTTTTTCCTTGATTCTATTACTATTGATGAAAAACTATACGGATCGGCGGATTACCCAAGCCAATGACCTGTTGAATCGAGAGTCTACCGAGTACAATGAACTGGAAAAACGAATCTATGAACGAGAAAGTTTTCGAAGAGTCTTTGACTTAACGGTTCCTAACTTGGTTGGAGTTTCAGCCAGTCGCTATGCTTTTCTAACAAACTACTCCAAAGTAATCACAACGGGGGTAATCTATGATGACAGGGGCTCTATCATAGTGCCCGCTGAAATGGTACGGGGACAGGAGGAGATTTATGTTAGGGCTTTTGAGGGAGAACAAGAGGTTCTCTCCACGGCTTCCGTTATCGGTGTTGATGAGGCGTCGGGCTTGGGGCTGATAAAGCTAAGAGATTTAGGTGGAGTTCAACCTCTAAAACCGGTGGAACATAAACTATCATTAGCGCAAACAACCTTACTGATCGCACTGCCTAAGGGGAATCCAGATACTGGCAATCTGACCATGGGTCAGATTCACTCTACCGAAGAACTTTTTACCATCGTTGAAGATAAGGAGCGCACCAAATTGCCGGTATTTTTAATCTCCACTTCACTTTACTTTGGAAACGATGGAGGAGCTGTTGTCACCATGGATGGAAGCTTGGCTGGGATAGCGTCTATGGAGTTAACGGAGCGCTTGGGGGTTTCACCTTATACAGCAGTGGTTCCCAGCAGTGAACTGGAGAAAATCGTGGACCGAATCCAAAGCCGAGAATCTTTTCTGTCAGCTACTTTTGGCCTTGAAGGAGAAATGTTAAAAATTCCTGGTCTAGACCAAGTGGGATTCTATGTTTTGGAAGTAGCAGAAGATTCGACAGCTCAACGAGGGGGCATCCAACCAACGGACATCATTTTAACGGTGGACGGTATGACAATGGATTTGGACCAGACGCTTGATGATTATATTAAAGGGAAAAAAGCAGGGGAAGATGTTGTGATTACCCTGTGGCGTTTGAATGAAACTCAGTCTTTTAGTATAAAAATCTACTAAGGCACCACAGAAAAAAAGAAATCAATTGAAAAAGCGGGATGCCCAAGGAAGTGATTCCTTGGTTTTTCCCATGTCAGGAGGAAGGACATTTGTTTATAATATTCGGCTTGGGCAATCCAGGTTCACAGTACGTTGGAACAAGGCACAATGCCGGGTTTGAATTGCTGGACTTTATTGCTGAGGCAGCAGATATAGAGATTAATAAAACGAAATTTAAGAGCATAGTGGGAGAAGGTTTTTGGCATGGCGAGAAAGTCATCTTAATTAAACCTATGACTTACATGAATCTTTCGGGGGAAGCGGTAGTAGCTGCTTTAAACTTCTACAAACCGGAAGCAGATCAGTGGGTAGTGGCTTATGATGATATTGATCTTAAACCAGGAGCAATCCGGATCCGAGAAAAAGGTTCTGCAGGCGGCCATAATGGAATGAAAAGCATTATCGGACTGACGGGTACAAATGAGTTTAATCGTGTACGCATCGGCGTGGGTGGCCCAAGGGGTAATGTGGTATCCCATGTGCTAGGTAAATTCACACCAGAAGAAGAAAAACTATATGTGGAAGGCTTAGTGATGGCCCGCGAAGCAGTGGAAATCATCCTTAGACGAAACGTGAAAGATGCTATGAGTAAGTTTAATTCTTCTGGCAAGCCACCTAAAAAGCCCAAAGGCGATACTAGGGTGAAGGCCAAGGCCAAAGGAGAAAACAACCAGGTAGCAGAGGAAGACGTCCAAGTAGCCAAAGGATTCGTCAAAGTAGCCAAAGAAGGATTAAGTCAATCAGCATCAAACCAATCGTCGGAAATTGAATCAACAGGTACACAATTAGTGGTAGTTGAGTCGAATTCAAGGCTGGAGGAAAAAATAGCGGATGAGCTACTAAGGAATAAAGGGTTGGCTGATGAACGGAAAACGCGCTTAGAAGCTGATCGTCAGACAGATAATTCTAGTAGCCAGGTTTGTGAGGAAAAGAAATGAGACTCAACCAAATAAAAGAACATATCACTAAAACCAAAGGCTTTGGTGAAGTAAACCAGGGGGTGTCTGAAAAAAGATACCCTATTGGAGTTTATGGCATCTCAGATTCTGCTCGAGCAGCCTTTATCTCCAGCTTTTTCAATGAAACAGATAAAAGTGTTTATGTGTTTTCTTGGTCTGATATGGAGGCAAGGGCCATTTATGAGGATTTGCAGCTGTGGGAGATGGATGTTTACTTTCTTCCATCTCGGGAGCTAGTATTTTACGATGCCGATGCCATTTCTGGCGATCTTCGCTGGGAGCGACTTAGGGTATTAAAAGAAATTGCCGCTGATCAAAAGAAAATTATCGTCACTTCCGTTGAATCCTTATTATCGGCTTGGATGCCACTAAAATATTTTAAGGACTACACCTTTAATTTTCGTCCAGGCGATGTAATTGAACTAGAGACCCTGGCGAAACGATTAATCGAATCTGGCTACGAACGAGCTGAAGTCACGGAAGGTCGTGGTCAGTTTTCTTTGCGTGGGGGAATTATGGATATTTTTTCCCCTGTTGCTAGTTTCCCGGTGCGTATTGAGCTGTTTGGTGATGAGATTGATACCATTCGAATCTTTAACCCAGATTCTCAGCGATCCATGGACCACGTGGATGGGGCGGAAATTTTCCCGAGTAAGGAAATCATCATTGATAAACCCTCCTTGATTCGTGGACGTGATCAAATTCAAGGGGAATTTGATGATGTGATGAATAATAAAAAGATGCGCAAAGCCCTAGGGCCAGAAGGGTTTGAGAAACTGAAAAGTATTGTGAATAAAAACCTAGAAGCTTTGGACCAAACTTGGAGTTTTGAAACCATTGATTCGTATTTGCCATACTTTTTTCAAGAGACAGCCAGCTTATTTGACTACATAGGGGATGACTTTATCATTTTGGACGATTCCGTTCGCACCATGGGGAAGTTGGAGTCCGCCGAGTTTGAGTTTAAAGAGCAGTATCAAACCTTTCTTAGTCGTGGTGAGATTTTAGCCGGTCAATCTGGCATTATGGTGAATCCAAAAGAAATTCAATCCCAATTTGAAACAAAAGCGGTATTGACTCTCAACGACATGATGAAAACGGATCGCTTATTACCGCCCCGTCATCTGGCTCATTTCGAGGCTAACTCCATTTACCATTTCCATGGACAGTTGGAAATGCTGGTAGAGGATATCCTAGAGCGGAAAAAGGCGGGTTGGCGCACGGTGATTTTATCAGGCACCCGTCCTCGGGGAGAACGATTAGAAAAGACCCTTCGGGAGCGAGATATTGAAGCCGTCTATCGCGATGATGTAGGTGAAGTGCCAAAAGAGGGAACCGTTATTACTTTTGGAAGTCAAAAGACCAGTTTTGAATTTCGAGATATTAAACTGGCTTTGATTTCTGATGCCCAGGTGTTTGGTGAATCAACCAAGAAAAAGAAACGGCGGCAAATTAAAGGCAAGGGAATTGAAAAAATCCACTCCTATGATGATTTGAAAAAAGGGGAGTACGTGGTTCATGTGAATCATGGAATTGGTATTTACCAGGGGATGAAACAAATGGAAGCTCAAGGCGCCATTAAGGATTACCTTGAGATTAGCTATGATCGCAATGATCGTCTATTTATTCCGGTTGACCAACTGGATTTAATTCAAAAATACATTGGGAACGAAGCAGCTAGCCCCAAGGTATCACGCCTTGGCGCTCAAGACTGGGCCCGAGCTAAAGCAAAAGCCCGTCAGAATGTTGATGAAGTGGCAGAAGAAATTGTTCAACTTTATGCTCAGCGTAGCCAAATCAAAGGCCATGAATTTTCAAAAGACACACCCTGGCAACAGGAATTTGAAGATGAGTTTCCTTTTGAAGAGACTCATGATCAACTCAGTAGCATCGAAGAGATTAAACGAGATATGGAATCACCCCGGGTGATGGATCGACTTCTTTGCGGGGATGTGGGTTATGGCAAAACAGAGGTTGCCATGCGAGCGGCTTTTAAGGCGATTATGGATGGAAAACAAGTGGCCGTCTTAGTGCCTACCACCATCTTGGCAGAGCAGCACTATAAAAACTTTAGTCGTCGGTTTGATGGCTTTGCCGTTAGTGTTGACATGGTTTCTCGTTTTCGAACACCACGGCAAGTCAAGGAAACCCTGGCCCGCTTAAAAG
>JAAZGI010000262.1 GCA_012511315.1 Clostridium sp. | reverse complement strand
CCTAAAGCTGATTTATATATTATATCAGTTCCAAAGGCTGGCATGAAACATTTCGCTCCTTTTCAGGAAAGATCCACTACTTATAAAGATCTTGTAAAGCTTTTGATTTTACCCAATTCATAGTGTACCTATTTACGAAAATTAAAAAGAACTTTTAAGTTGGGTTTTTAAGGCTTTTATACTTATACTCATAATAATTATCTATCAGCCCCTACTTCTTTTTTCTCTTAAGTTTTCTTAGTGAATACAGTGAGATTAACACTTGCAGGACATTCCAAGTTCAAAACTTCAGATGGTTTCTTTTTAATTGGAGGTTTCGATGCGGATAAATTTTTTCTTTCATTTTGATTTTTGTTTCAAATTAATTTAGATCTTACTTCAATTTTTTGATTTTTGATTTTTAAGTTTTACTTCGGCCCTTGTTTTATGCATTTGTTCTATCAAAACTTAAACCGGTCTAACACAAGGTGACGTAATGAATTTCCCCTAGTAGCCTCTGTTCTCCATTCAAAGATTTCTAGCTTAATCGGAATCTAAGATGTCCCTGTCAGATGTAAAACCAAAACTTTACAGCCTCAACCAACTAAACCAGGATCGGCAAATCAAATTGATTTGCCGATCCTGGTTTAGACTAGTTTTTAATTCGCTGTAGATCCATTCAGTTCCCCTAAATGTAATTCGTTCAACTGCTAGTCTTAGTTCCATTTACTCAAAGTATTTGGGAGTTTGTTCGACCATTTGATCTCTGTGTTCCCTTATCTAGTCGTTTCATAGTTGTTAGATGATTGTCAGATTGTTATTTTTTATTTAATGTTTGGCTTTCATTTGGTTATTGTTTGGTTATAGTTTGCTTGTCGACTCATTGCTGATGTGCATTTTTGTAGGTAACTCCTACACACATTACTTGAGCTTTTCAGTTTATGGTTTGAATCGAGCTATTCCTTCCAAATCATGATTTTTAATGTTTATTGAATTGCTAGCCATAGATCATTTCTTACCTTCTCTGATACTACTTGATTGCCACCTATTACTATTACTAGATGTATAGCAGAGTCTTTGAGGTAAGAGGTCATCACTTGGTCCACATAGTTCTGACGGACTAGGAGAATTGGAGCTTGTTGTTTCGCTGCATAGGGTATGGCAGAAAGGGCATCAGCAAAGGTCCAACCATTGGCTGCAATCGCTTTCGTGCACTCTGGGAAATAACGCTGGGCAAATTTTGCGGAGGTGTCGACTCGAGTGGTGCCAAAGATTCGTTCTACTTCGATTCCTTGCTCTTTGAGGTTGTTTTCAATGGAGGCTGATATGATAGTCTCGCCACCTAGGATTGTCACGTTGGTTATCTGGTTATCTTTTAAATAGCTAGTATTTGCTCCTGTTAAGGTTTTACCATCGGTTAGAATCATGGGGAAGCCATTGATTGCCGCATAACTTCCAGCTGACAGAGCGTCTGCAAAGCTGGTTCCTGAGGTAATCACTGCCGACTGAGGCGTTCCTTTAAGAGTTTTTAAATACTCAGCCGCTTTAAGTGCCGTATCATAGCGAGTCGCACCAGCGATCCGTTCCACTTGATAGGTCTTTTTTAGCTCATCTTCTACAGCCTTACTAATCACCAGTTCTCCACCCATGAGGATAACTTTTTTCACTCTCAATTGGTGCAAAGTATCTGGGGTATAGTACTCCAAGGCTTTGGTATCCGTTAAAAGAATCGGTGCATTTAAAGCTGTAGCTAAAGGTCCAGCTGCCAAAGCATCCGGGAAGTTTCTTGCCTGGACGATGATGGCTGTATCCGTGACATCATAGGATGCCTCCGCCACCATGGCTGCCGTTTCAAACCGATTATAACCGGCAATCAATCCCACACTAGGCACGGGATCCACACGGATGGTAAAGTAAGCCTTTAATCCCTCAAAGGTTACCGTTAAAACCCGAGCTGGATCCACTTCCATCATGGAATGACCACTAATATGTTCTTGAATTACAGGCAATAGGGTCTCACTGCCATCATCAAAGAATCCAGTTACCTCTAACCCTGTTAAGTCTAGAGGTTCACCCTGACGATATACGGTTTTATCCGGTACTTTTGTAACCTTGATCGAAATTAAAGT
>JAAZGI010000261.1 GCA_012511315.1 Clostridium sp. | reverse complement strand
GGTATTCTTCCCAGCCAATCAGGTCCCACATTAATTAGGTAATTGATCCCTAGCCTCTCTAGTTTCTTTCTGTTTTTATAAATATGATCTGCCGATTTCCAATCCTGATCTGCGGCAGAATATCCCCAAGATTTATTCAATGTGCAGGCAGACTCATATAGGCCATTTTTTGACTGCTTAAATCCTGAAATGCTATTTAAATCAATCTCTTCCTTGAATGAACTAGGAACTTGATCGGGAATCTCATTGTCGCCCAAGGTTACGTAGTCATACATACCATGACCCAGCCTAGAATTGACCAAACAATCAGGTTGATGTTTTTTAACCAAATCATAAATCGTTTTGCTCTGTTCCGGGGTTGAATCTAGAGGCATATCAAACCAGGCGATAAAAAGGTCTCCATAATTGGTTAGAAGCTCCTCTATCTGAGGTAAAATTTTATTAGCAAACGTTTTTTTATAATCCTTGCTTTTTCTTTGTTTAAAATCCCATGAGTTATCCCAGGACGGTCCCGCCGCTCCCTTAGGGTCTACGCTGTAGCCTCCACCATTGGCCTCATGCCAGTCAATCACCTGTGAATAATAGACACCAAACTTTAGACCATGTTTTTTACAAGCATCAGCTAGTTCTTTGATTAAATCTCGTCCACAGGGACTGGCCTGAACCACATTAAATGAATCTACTTTCGAATCGAATAAAGCAAAACCATCATGATGTTTAGCCGTTACAACCAAATATTTCATTCCCCAGCTAAGGGCATTTTTAACAATTTCCTCCCCATTAAAATAAATTGGATTAAATACTTTTGCTAAATCTTCCATTTCTTGATTTGGAATCTCGTGATAGCATTGGATCCATTCCGCATAATTGGGTCCAGGCTTCCCCTTGTATTCTCCACCCAAAAGAGAATACAAGCCAAAATGGATCATTAACCCATATTTCCCATTTTTATAATATTCAATGTTTGACATGTTTTACTCCTACTAATAATTCATAACTACTTTCTAAACAAAGATATTTCTTCCTCAGCCTCTTAGCAACTCTTTTTATCGTATGATTATTCTTTGTATGGTCCTTCTTTATATGCAACATATGAAACTTTTTTCGCTACAAGAACTTTTTACCGCTCAATTAGATAAGCCTTTATATCAGGCTCTTGATCAAACTGATCCATTGGGAATAATGGTCTTCTTAGATTATGATAGGGAATATTTTTCATATCTTGACTCACTGCACCGGGGGTTAGAGCCATGACCCAGCCATTGGCAGCTCGGCTTAAATCAGGTTCCAAATAGCCCATTTTAACCACAATGATATCAAAGTCATCTAAACGTTCAATCCCCGCACGACTATAAGCCTCCTGGCTACCATACTGAAATCTTTGTTCGGTCACGATTATATATATGTTATCCAACTTTACTACTGCCGATCGACCAGCTATGGGGTCTTGAAACAGCTGTTGAATTTTTACCCTTAGCTCCACTGGCCCTCCATAGGAACCATCTACTTTATCTCCTAAAGATAAAATAAATTCAGCCTTGTCTTTGTTTTGATAGATTTGCTCAATGGATTCTGGATCAAACATCGAGGCAAACAAAACTTTCTTTTGAATTGTTTTTTGGCGATTGATTTGTAAAAAGCTTTTAAGCAATAAGTTCATATCACCTGAACCACCTGCTCCAGGATTATCCCCGGTATCGGAAATAAAGTAGGGGACTTTATTTGATTCCAAAGCTCTCTTCACTGATTCTTTAAGATTTGCCACGGGACCGACAAATTCAAATTGATGCCTTGATTCCCAAACTTCTTTGGCTAAAACTTCAATCTCATTTTTTACCAGGCCTTGATCCGTGCCCGTCACAACAAGAGCTGTATGGCATCGAGGTTGATCTGCCCAGGGATATCCCATCCATAGGGCAGCATCAATGATGCCATCCTTTTGGGTAATTCCTTCTAGTTTTCCATATAAGGACCGGCCAGGTTCTACCTCTGTGGAGGTTTTTTCACCAGGTAAAAGAATGGGAAGATCAATTTTCGCCTTCACGAACCTTCTCTCTTTGTGTTCCAGTAAATTGATTAGGTTTTCAAAGGCTCTTCTTCTCGTTACCCCTTGATCAATATGGGGAGCTGTCCGATAACAAGTTAAAAGATCACTGGCTTCAAATAACTGATTTGAAACATTTCCGTGCAGATCCATTGTAGTCGAGATGATAACATCGTCCCCCACGATTCTTCTTATTTCCTTAGCGATTTCCCCTTCAGCATCCATCATACCTTCCACACTCATTGCCCCATGAATATCAAGAAAAACACCGTCGATTGGTTTTCCCGCCATGGCTTTTTTAAGAGAATCCATCAATTCTTTAAACCACTCCTCAAAAAATTCTTGGCTGACAATCCCACCTGGAAGAGCTCTGGCATGAATAAGGGGAATAGCTTCCACCGTGCCTTTGTAATCTTCGAGCCAAGAGTAAGAGCCAAGTAACTCCCGACCTCTTCTTAATCTAAAATCCTTGTGACTGGAGCGATAGGGTGTAAAGGTAGAGGATTCAATATGAATCCCTCCCATTGCAATTCGATATGCCATTTTAAAATCCTTTCCTTTTTAAATCTCATTCAAGTGCCAGACTCATTTTCCATATTTTCTATCCAATATATTAATAAAGTGACCTACTAGTAGGGCCAAAGTTGGCCCTACCAATCAGCTTGATGTTCCTTTAAGTTGCCTCACTCATCATATCCAAAGGGGCTGTGAGTGGACCCTGCTCTGAATCAAAACACCATAAGCTCGGATGTAGCCTCCCTAGCCGTAGTTGATTGCATTTTTTTCGTAAGCTAGAAGACTTTAAAGTTTAGTCGGTCCGGAACCGCATTTGTCCTGTCTCTATTTTTAGTCCTATGGTTCAAAGGGTTCAAAATAACCGAGAAGTTACTCTAGTTGATCGACAATGCCTTAAGCTTCTAATAACCTGCTGAGCTCTTAGCTAATCATCCTTTGATTGACTCATATTTCGCTATACTCATGGATTAAGAGGCGAAACGCCATGGTGCAATTGATTCGTCACAATCCGCTAAAATTAGTGCTGTAAATCTCATCCCTCTATTTTCTTCTTTGCAGAAACTATTTTTTTCGACTCTCTAATAAAGCCTGCATCTTCTGCAGCAGGAAGGTATTGTCATAAAGCATATTGTAGATACCATCTTCTGACAATACACCTCTTCTTAAGCCTTCTGGAAGTAACCCCTGATCATCATCATCTACATCCTTAAACCAAATGGGGCTTCCGTAATACTCTAATAGTTCTTCAATATCCGGTTCCACTTTTAGGTATTCGTCCAATGCTTTTTCCAAGTGTTCCACTGCCTTTAAAGCATGGTTTAAATATTCTTCCATTCTAGTGATTCGATCAATTTGATTCATTCTAAACCTCCAAGCTGCTCCATTGCATTGCTCTATGTAGTTTCTTTTATTATAACCAGCTTTTCCAAATTCCTGGCTCATACCCCACTGTTGATCTGTTACCATCTCGAACAATGGGCGTTTTAAGAACCTGCTGATTTTCCAGCACCTTTTCTTCTTTTTGCTCATTCGTAATGTATTTTATTAAATACAGGGCTTCTTGATCCTTTGTTTTTTCATCCAACAATAACTCTAAACCTCCAAGGGCCTGACTGACACTCCGAAGTTCTCCCTTACTGAGCTCCTTAACATTCATATCGATAAACTGAAACTTTATTTTCCGCTCCTTGAAAAAACGTTGGGCTTTCTTTGTTTCATTGCATTTCTTGGTTCCAAATATTTGTATATTCACTTTCCTCTCCTTCCAAGGGAGTTCCCTCATCATAAGACCATACCAACCTTATGAAAACTCTTGACGTCTTTAAAGTTCTTCAATCATCGCAATAACGAAGCCAGGTTATGGTACTAGGCAACACAAGCTTTTTGCTTTCTCTAACTCTATTTTACCCTCTGCCTATATATTGTGTATGATTATTTATTGATACTGAATCCTATCCAACTAATAAATTGTCTCTCTTTATCCTATATCATTTAGACATAGCCGTGAAGCTTCTAACTAAGTTTCCCATCATTTTAAAAAGCCCCTTTCATGGTTGATAGTAACAAAACTATCAACCACAAAAGAGGCTTTTAATATTCTACAGGTTCACCTTGTTATTAATTTCTTTTCTTCTTCAAGGTTAAAGCTACCCCTGCCAGTGCCATAACTGCTCCAACAATTGGTAATGCCGTTTGTGTGGTACCAGCATTCGGTAAGTCACCCGTGTAAAGATTTCTTACTGTAAATCCTTTAATCGTAGTTTTGTAGTCCTCTACTTTATCTTCTGTGATGGTGTAAACAATGGTTGTTCCATC
>JAAZGI010000260.1 GCA_012511315.1 Clostridium sp. | reverse complement strand
GCTTGAGAATCAAAATTAATCAACAAATCCCCCTTCCAAGCCGCTATCAAAGAATGGGCCGTTTTTCTTTTAGCTCCATCTTCATGGCGAACCAGAACTCGGCAACCTGGAATCAGAATTTCCTTGAGGCGGCCAGTGTTAGGAACATGAGCCATGATTTCTTCACCATCTATTTCGACCCAAGCCTGAAATCGATTGGGTCGACTAATAAAAATTGCTTCTTGAGTTTTTTTATCAAATTTCATTATATCCTCTACTTTCCGTTTTCTATTATACCATTATTATAAATGGTTGTTATTAGCCGGTCTGTTAGCCCTTTTAAGAACTATGATTATTTTTATATTAGAATAAAGTTGACAACTCACCTTCCTAAGTTTAAACTTTAAATGCGAATCATTTGCATTTAGAGGAGGAGTTTATGAAGAAAATAATAGTAAGTAGCCTAATGGCGGTTCTCATCATGGTTGGATGTAGTCCTGCAACGCTTACAACAAGCGGAAGTACTGGTAATCAGGATGGAAAAATACAGGTTATGACATCTTTTAACCCCATTGATCAACTGGTCAAAACCATTGGTGGTGACAAAGTGGAGACCACATTGTTTGTTAAACCAGGAACGGATGCCCACAGCTTTGAACCAACCGCCCGTGACATGACAACATTAAAAGAAGCTGACGTTTTATTTATCAACGGTTTGGACATGGAACCCTGGGCACAGGCTGGTGCTATTTCCGGATCCACCAAACTGATGATTTTAGCCGATGGTATAGACTTTATCATGTTGGACCAAACGGAAGATCATCATAATGATGATGGCCATGATCACTCCACAGGAGTTGACCCTCATATTTGGCTCGGTTTAAACGAACTAAAGGTAATGGCTAAAAATACAGCCACTGCTTTAACCCTGCTTTCTCCTGATGATGAAAGCTATTTTTTAGACAACTTGAATAAATTCAATGAGGAAGCTGACACTTTAGCCTCTGAATTTGAGCCAAAGTTTAAACCCTATGCCGGCCAAAGCTTTGTTACTGGCCATGAAGCCTTCGCCTATTTAACTCGTAGCATTGATCTTATTCAAATGGGTGTGGAAGGTCCTTTTGCTGAAGGAGAGCCAACACCTCAAAAAATCAAGGAATTAGTGGATCATGTTCGTGAACATAACATCTCAACAATCTTTGTTGAAGAAACTGCGTCGCCAAAGGTCTCTGAAACACTAGCTAGAGAAACAGGCGCAGAACTGGTTACAATCCCCACCATGGAAACCCAAGGCGAAATTTTCCCGACAATCCGCGAGATTTACGAAAAGATTCTAAGTGCCCTTGAAAAAAATGTTTAAGTCCGATATTGAAGTCCTTCTGTGACCAGTTTATCAGTCTCAAACTTTCAGGTATTTTCTAAAATCGAGCTTTTACCTCAATAATGCCCATAAATAAAAAGATGCAGATCGCAAATGATCTGCATCCTTTTATTTATGGTGACCCCAAGGAGAATCGAACTCCTGATTCCAGCGTGAGAGGCTAGCGTCTTAACCGCTTGACCATGGGGCCATAGTTAACAAAACTTATAATACACCCACGAACCTTATTCGTCAATAGAAAATAATCTTGATTGCTCCCAATGGCCCAACCAATTTCTTAACTATTTTGTTTCTTTAAATTCTCAGAACATTTCTCAGAACATTTCTCAGAACTACTTGTTAAAGACTTGACCTCTAATAAAAATTTTATACTAAGCAACTTTATACTAAGTTTCGATACCTCTTTTTAAAAGGTGCTGTTGCAAAATAGCGCAAATAAAATCGGGCTATCGAGAACTCCATTTGGATTCTTGATAGCCCATTTTTGTTTGTTAAAAAGCTTTGAACTGGCTGCTAGAGCCAGTTCAAATGAGT
>JAAZGI010000036.1 GCA_012511315.1 Clostridium sp. | reverse complement strand
TCGGCCATCAGAGCTGCATCGCTAGTTTTAACTAACAGATCACCATTGCTGTAATGATTAGGGTAAATATCCACAGTGGCCCCAGCCGTTGCCAAGCGAACTTCCTGTCTCTTTTCCTTTAACTTGGTGACAATAAAGCCCGAATCCCCTGCTTTTATACCATCGCCTAAACTAAGAGCGGTTTGCAGCCTGACTTTGCCATCACGGACCCGTCCAAGGACTACACCTGTATTGCGTGGGGATTGATAAGCCATCATATCTTTGCCTTCATTGCCCAGTAAAAATGCATGGTTAAAGCCTTCTCGGTTAAAGAGCTGGGTAATCCCAGTATGGTCCCATTTTTCATGGTTTAGGGCTTTACCATATTGATGGACCGTTTCATACACATACTCCGGTCGTTTCATTCGACCTTCTATTTTCAAAGAACTCGTTCCCGTTTTAACCAACTCTTGGGTAATATCCAAGGTACTTAAATCTTTTGGACTCATTAAATAACCGGACGCTTCTACCGCTCCCGATTGATCTAGGAGTTGGTACTCCATGCGACAGTTTTGAGCACAGCGGCCACGGTTACCCGATCGGCCCCCCAGCATACTTGACATCAAACATTTCCCTGAGTAGCTAATACATAGGGCGCCATGGATAAACACTTCCGTTTCATGATGCTTTGAGATTTCTGTAATTTCATCTAAGGTTAATTCTCTTGCTAACACTAAACGAGTAATGCCTTTACCTGAGATTAAATCAGCCCCTTTTAAATTATGCACCGTCATCTGAGTGGACGCATGGAGTTCGATCTCTGGATGGAAGTGCTGTAGCAATAAAATCAACCCTGGATCCTGGATGATGATGGCATCAACGCCCATATTCCAAACGGTAACGGCATATTCGTAGGCATCAAGAATTTCACTGTCTTTCAACAGCGTATTAATGGTGATATATAGTTTTACACCTAGGCGGTGGCATTGACGAACGGATTCGGCTAAATCTTCATTGGTAAAATTTGTTGCATAGGCTCGGGCTGAAAAGCGCGGACCGCCTAAATAAACAGCATCTGAGCCACCTATCAAGGCTGCATCCAAAGCCTCCCGGTTACCGGCTGGGCTTAATAATTCTGGTTTCATAATTCCCCTCATTTCATCATATGGAATAAGTATATCACACCTAAGAGAGCACAAAAAACAAAAGAGAAACCCTAGGGTCCCTCTTTTAATCATGGTAAAAACCAGTAATTATTTGCTTTGTTTTTGAGCTGCTTCTTTTTGCTCTTTTGTGGGTGTCATTTGATTTTCAAATAATTTATTTTGTAGGTCCAATACCTTGTACTTGTAGGACTGCAATTCAAACTTTAATTCTTTGTTGAGCTTTGACAACTGTTCATTATCATCTCGATACTCGCGAACCGACTCACTCATTAAGGATATTTCAGTTTGGCATTTACTCAATTCTTCTTGTTTCTTTTTTAAAAGGTCTGCTTCTGCATGAACTGATTGAGCAATGCTAGCTTCTTTATCTTTCAGCTCGCTTTCAAGCTCCTCAATTCGGCTCATTAGATCTTGTTTTTCCTTGGCAAAACCAGCTTCCTTTTTATCAATCTCGCCAAGTTCTTCTTCAAGCTTAAACTTTTCATCCACCAAATTACAGGAGGTTAAAATAGCTGCAGTTGAAACATTAAGTTTCCGATTCGTCTTTAACATGTTACTTAACAAGTCATCAACGGTTTCACCGATTTGACTGATATATTCTTCGGACTCTTTCCCCACCAAAGTATACTCGACACCTTGGATGTTCACTATTACTTTGTTCATGCCGTCCCCCTTATTAAACTTTTCTATGAGATCCGCCTCAGAATTAGCTTGGGCGGCCTATTGCAAATA
Source organism: Clostridium sp. (assembly GCA_012511315.1). Classification (GTDB taxonomy): domain Bacteria; phylum Bacillota; class Clostridia; order Clostridiales; family Clostridiaceae; genus JG1575. The sequence continues at coordinate 1,033 of JAAZGI010000036.1, read as the reverse complement.
TCAAGTTTTGATTTTTAGATGTATTCTTATCATACTATATTGAGCTTCCTTATTTCAATCAACTTACTGAATTAATGCTCGCCAGTTCCCAGCAACCCGAAAATTTTAAGGAATTAACAAACAAAGAGTCTGTCTTATAAAGCCGATGGATTTTTGAGCTCTATATATAGGGATGCCTAGGTTTTAAAATCAACAAAGGAAAATATTTGCTTAGCAAAGTGCCCCCTGGATGCATCAGCGCTATCAAGGGGGCAAAGGTCTATAGTAAAACAAAAACTAAAAAACATTCAAGGGAGATCGTGCCTAACCAAAGGTATTAGAAAATCCTAAAGAAATTGTTTTATCTTCATGCAAATTAAGTTTAGACCAGTGGGAAGTCGCTTAAGTTTAAGATAGCTTTATCAAACCATTTCAAGAGCATACCTTGCTGTTTTTCTTTTAAATTAGAACTCGCTTAAAATAGATAAACTTTTTATTTTTCTATTTAGTTGAAATTTGCTATTCCTTTGGCACGACTAAAGAATAATAATCTGTATCTAAAATTCTAGCCGAATAATAAAACTGTCGTTCCATTTCATTGGAAATGAATCGGCGATAGTCTTTTTTCTCTTGATCCGTCATGGATACACCTGGTTCCAAGGTAAACGTTCTTGATTTAGAATTATACCTCCCCAAGTCCGTAATAAAACTTCTGTTATCAAAAATCACTAATGGGGCTTGATCAGAAAACATATCGATTCCCATCATCAGTCTGGAGTCAAAGGATAAATCCATCAAGTTTGAGATGGTTGGAATGATATCCAAACTCGAAACCGGACGATCTAGGGTCATGGGCTCCATTTTGCTATTGTAGAGTATAAAGCTGCTCTTATATAACTCGAAATTTTCCTCTACTTTGTGCCCGCGCAGTTCACTAATTTCAGAAAGTTCCAATCCATAAGGATAATGGTCGGCACTCATCCCTATGAGTGTTTGATCTAAAACTCCTGCTGCTTCAAGCTCAGCTAACAGATACTCTAAAGCTTTATCTAGT
>JAAZGI010000259.1 GCA_012511315.1 Clostridium sp. | reverse complement strand
TTAATTCGTTTCTTCAAAATAACCTCCATAAAAGATATAATTTAGCGTAATTCAGAAAACTCAAAGGGTCCATTCAATTATTGATAACCCTGACTCCTTTACTTGATCTAAATTTAGCTAGTCTGAGGCTAGTAACAAGTTTTCCTAAATGTCTTTTATCTAAGAACTCATATTAAAATTCAAAATTAGTTCTTAGATTCACAAACTATTTTGCTCCAACTTATAATGGATGATTACTCGTATGTTTGGTAATTAAATCAATATTTAGGAATTAACTTATAACTCTCGCCCTCAAATATAGGTTATAACACAAGACCTTTTATAAGTATGGAACAATTGTTACTTGAGCTATCAAACGGTTTGCACTCTCAAAAAGACACGTCATATCAATTGATTTTCCTATTTCATTTACAAATATTAAACCTTTTAAATACCCCTTAAGGTTGTTACTCTTAGAGTAACTCTTCATCTCAAGACAATAAATAGGATTATATTCATGTTTTTTGATATGGTTAGAGGGTAAGCAACTTAATTATTGGAGTGATACGATGTACAAAATTCTGCCTTTCATATCAGAAGAAACCATTCTAAGTGAATACAAAGATCATCAAGACCTAGAATCCTCCTATGAAGATTATGTTGATGGCATCGAGTTAATCCATTGTGGATTCGACGGCCACAAACATATTCGAAATGAGAAAGTGATTGGTGTGCATCTCCCTTTTTATTCCGATTGGTTAAGCTTTTGGTTAAACAATCAGGCGATTTTAATGAGAGAATTTGGAAGTTCCAAGACTTGGGAATCCTTTTATGGTAGCTCAAATCCTGAAATATTAATTTCGTTTTTTCAGCAAGAGATGGATTATGCCCAAGAGATCGGAGCAAAATATGTGGTTTTCCACGTCAGTAATGTCACTATTTCCGAAACCTACTCCTTTGATTTTGATTACTCTGACGAAGAAGTTATTGATGCTACTATTTCTTTGATCAATATACTGATGGCTGGAAAACAATACAGCTTTGAACTTCTTTTAGAGAACCTTCCTTGGCCTGGTTTAAACTTTACCTCCTCTAGACTAGCGAAAAAACTAGTTGATGGGATACATTATGAGAATGTGGGGTTTATGTTAGACACAGGCCATATGATGACGACTAATTGGAATATAAAAAGCTCCGAAGATGGGATCAACTATATTTATAACTGGTTTCAACAAAACTTTGAATTAATTCCCTATGTTCGTGGCATACACCTTCATCAAAGTATCGTTGGCGATTATTTAAGAAACAACTTAAATAATCCGATACCCTTTGAAGCTGATTTTTATAAACGCTTTGCTCAAGCTTATGAACATGTTTTGAAAATAGATCAACATGAAGTGCTGGACTCAAAACAAGGGAAAACCCTAATAGATTTTTTATCCCCTAAATATCTTGTGTATGAATTTAGATCCACTAACCGCAAGGAACGAGAAGAAAAATTAAAGCAACAAGATCAAATACTTTACCCCGATTAGTTCTTTTGAAAATCAAACAATCAACTAGTTTAAAATTTAAATAGTTTTCCTTCGCTAAAACTTTATCAAAAGGATAAATGCGTTATAATAAATAGCAGGTGATTTTCATGAAAATCACCTGCTATTTATTATATTATGCGTCATTTTAAGTCATTTAAAGTCTGAAAATATTTTATTAAGTTTCTAGCATTCAAGGTTGCAAACTTAATTTTCCAGACTTAATTTTATAACCTAATAAAGAATTTTCATTAATTCTTTATTAGAGATAAATTACTTGAAACAGCCAACAAGATACAAAGGAGTTATTTATGGATTTTAAATTACCCGAATTTGTTTATCCGGATTTTACGGATGATAAATTTTCAAATTCAAAACAAGTTTCTTTTAAAGAGGCTGAGCAAGATGGTATTGCTCCAGATAATTATTATTTAACAACTCATTTGCCTACTTTTTACTACTATAAAGAGGAATGGATTCTCCCAAAGCTAAATTCTTTAAACTGCGTAGCGGTTTTAGAAGGCGATAACATTAAGATAATAGAATTAAGGAATATTAAAAAGGGTGATCAAATTGTTATTGGTCGCTCAACTGATGGATCAAACGGAGTTTTTGTTCACCACAATGGTTTCCCTGATTCTGTTCCAAGTATACCTGGAAAGTCAGCAGAAACGTCTTTCTCAGAAGACTATGAAGTCTTATTTAAATTAATGAAGCATGAGCGTGAACATGGAGGATATATTGTTTGGATATTAGGTCCCAGTGTAATTTTCGATCATGATACAAGGGTTTCTTTGAACAAATTAGTAAAGGCCGGATATATTCACTGCGTCTTAGCAGGCAATGCTATGGCAACCCACGACTTAGAAGGCGGTTTTTTACAAACAGCCTTGGGCCAAAATATTTATACCCAGGAAAATGTCCCTCTAGGTCATTACAATCATTTAGACTTATTAAATGAGGTTCGTTCGGCAGGTTCTATCAAGGAATTTATTGCTCAAGGCCATGTTAAGGATGGGTTCATTAAGACCTTAACTGAAATGAACGTTCCTTATGTATTAGCAGGCTCCATACGTGATGATGGTCCTCTGCCTGAGGTCTATGGGGATACTGAAAAAGCTCTCGATGAGACTCGAAAGCATCTTGATCAAGCCACAGTTATAATCGGCTTAGCGACAATGCTTCACACCATATCTGCGGCTCATATCGCTCCAAGTTATCGTGTCCGAACAGATGGACGGATCAGTCCTGTTTATATGTATGCTGTGGATATCACAGAAAATGTTGCAAATAAAATTGGTGGCGTCCGAGACTTTATAGGATTTCGTCCTATGATTACCAATGTGCAAGACTTTGTCGTGAATTGTGAGCGAGCACTGGTAGAAGACAAAGGAGAGATATAAAATGAAATTTAAAATTCATGAATATAGCCACCCAAACTTTTCTGGAAAAATATTTAAAGAAGCTCCTAATTGCAGCTTAGGCATTGTAGAAAAAGATGGAGTTAGTCCAAGGAATTATCATGCTCTATCAATGTATCCTGAGTATTTCAAGGTCAACAATCAATGGCTTCTAGCAACTGAAAGTAGAATGGATACAGTTTGTGTTGTTGATGATACCAAAGGCAGCGAAAAACTGGATATTGTTGAGTTTAGAAATTTAAAAAAAGGCGACAAAGTAGTCATTGGCCGAACTGAGGATGCCTCAGAAGGAATTTATGTTTGGACCAAAGGTTTTTTATCTGAAGAAGACGCTCTTAAGGATAACTTTGCCTTTAGAGCCGGCCGATCCAGAGAAACAGCGTTTTCAGTTGATTACGACAAGTTGTATGAACTTTTAAAACATGAAAAGGAACATAATGGCTACGTTACACTAGTTGTGGGCACTGCTGTTGCCTTGGATAAAGGCTCAAGAAAAGCTTTGGAATATATCATTCGAAATGGATACGTGGATGCTATTTTCTGCGGAACAGAAACTGCGGCTTTCGATTTAGAGCAAGGAATTTTCGAGACGACTTGGGGACAGAAGAAGTTTACAAAACAACAAAACAGTGCCCAAAATGCTTATGATGTGATCAATCTGATTCGAAAGCATGGTTCCATGCAAGCTGCTATTGATCAGGGCTTAGTTGAGGACGGTTTTATTAAAGCAGCTTTAGAATGTGGTGTCAGTATTGTTATCCCAGCAACGATCAGAGACCAGTTTAGTTTACCTGAAACCATTAACAACGTGTATCAAGCACAAGATGCCATGAGAAAACATGCACGAAAAACCTCCACTCTAATTATGATGGGTTCCATTTTGTATACAATTGCCACGGGTAATATGACTTCCTCTTACAATAAATTCAATGAAACCATTCGTCCAATTTATATGTATACTGTGGACATCCAAGAATTCGCCGTTAACAAACTATCCGATCGTGGCACATTAACTGCCGTTACCATGGTAACCAACGCCCAAGACTTTATAAGAAATATAGAAAATGCAATGAATCGCTAGGCTGTATCGAGTCCACCCGGAATCATCCAGCTCTTTATGATGATGTTACACTAATCTTTAAACTTCAGTTTTTCGCAACATCCTTTTTCATGGACTGTTTGTAACGTCTTATTTTCAATGTTTTTTTCGTTAAAGGTATTAATTAGCCTTTTTATACCACAAGTAAAACCTCCTTGGTTCACTCATTATTACGCGGGTGAACCAAGGAGGTTTATTATAATATGATTTTAAATCATAAGTTTTTAATTGGTGCGCCTAAATCCCTATACCTTGTGCCATCTTTTCATGCCCTCTTGAATAAAACTCTTATAATGGTTTATTAAATTATTCTCAATTAAATCAGTGGACAGTTCAAGTTCGTCCTCTACCATTTGAATTTCCTCCAAAATTTCCTGGGGAAGATCTTTTTCAGAAAACAATAATTGATTTGTCTTCATGTCAAAAACTTCCATGGTTGAAGCAGAATAATAATAATCTTCCGTTAAGAAACTTCCATCCGGGAAAATCACTGAGTTTTCTTGCTCATTTATGATGTCTTGGCCTAAGCCAAAAGTGTTTTTGAAATTCATCATATTCCCTAAGGTTGGCATGACATCAATCATTCCCGTTGGTTTATCAATAGTTTCCTTAAGAGACCCGTCTTTTGTCCAAATTAAGAGGGGTGTTCTTTGAGCATCTCTTAGGTAAGCATTATTAATTTCCTTAAAGTTGTCGGATGATTTGTGGATCAAAAGATTATTCTTTGAATCATAATTATATATTTTTTCATAATCTTCCGTTGATACATTGGAATGATGGTCACCGTAAATCAATATTGCTGCATTATCCAATAATCCTGCTTTTTCCATTTCCATAAAAAATGTTTCCAATGCGCGATCAGCATAGTTCATCGACTTAAGATAATTGGAAACATCTGTTCCTTCTAAATAGCCTGTATCAAACGGGCCATAGAAATCTAAGTCTTTGAATGGATAGTGATTGGATAGTGTGATTAGTTTTACCATCATTGGACCCTCGTGTAACAGTTTTTTCTGTTTAATCTTCTCAACAGACTGTCTGTAAAAAGATTCATCACTTAAGCCCATTCCGGTTACTTCATCAATTTCATAGGCCTCTTTACTAACAAATTCTTCATAGCCTAAATTAGGATGCATCATATCCCGATTCCAAAAGCTTCCGTTGTTACCATGCATACTCATGGTGTAGTAGCCTTTTTCTTTTAAAAGCTTTTGGAGCGATTCAAACTCTTTGTCGGCATGATCAATAAACACAGTACTGTTATTGATTGGATACAATGAAGTGTTAAAGGTAAACTCCGTATCACTACTAGTGCCCACTGAAATTTGTGGGTGGAAGTTACTGAAAAATAAGCTTTCATCGGCTAACTTGTTTAAGAATGGTGTTACCTCACCGTCTGCAAAGGATAAATCCATTGCAAAGCTTTGAACACTTTCATAGTGAATAACATATAAATCCTTACCTTCTAGTGAATTGGTGTATTTATTGTTTTGATTTAAACTTTGATTCCTTTGGACTAGGTTGTTTACTCGTTCATCAAATTTTTCAAAGTCTCCTTCAACGGGTTTTGGTACGGTAGCAGCTTTCAGCACATCTGCTGCGACAAAAGAATAAATACCAAACTGCTCCACTAGATACTCTCTGTTCCATTGTTTTTGAATCCGACTAATATCAGTTCCCGTCAAAGTTACAGAAACGGCCAAAAAGAGTACCAAGCTAAATACAAAAGGCGTTCTAATTTCATGTCTCAAGGAGTATTGGTCATCTACTCGTTCAAAATAGTTTTTTTGTTTTAATCTTCTGTAAAAATACATCAATGCAAGTGTAGGAATTATAAAGATTAAAACCTTTATGTTAAAAGCTTCTGAAATACTACTTTTCATTTTGCTTAAATGGGCAACCTGATTGAAGAAACTAATCGATAGGAATGACTTAAAGTAAGTATAGTACATGAAGTTTGCCATATTTAGGAGGGTAAATACCCAGGAGAAAATAATGTAAAAATATTTTCTTTTTTTATTTGCTAGTACAATTGCAATAATACTAAATAAAACGATTGTTGCCATACTTGTTATGATGGGCTTTATTTTGAAAACATTGCCCACTGTAAGGCCTCGTAAAATAAAATCATTCACCACAGCCGCAATTACCAGTGCCACAAGCATGAGATTATTTCGGCAGTACTCACATAATACTTTAAAAGACTTTTTTATTTTTCTCATTAAACTCCACTTCCTTATAAGAAAATCATCAGTAAAGACAGCCAGATGATTTTGTAATCTTTAATACGATCCATTCAGCAATCCTACCCTTTATGTGCTCAAATCCTATTATGGCAACCAAACTCTATAGCCATCGTGTTAAATAAATCACGCTAGAAAAGACGGCGAACTTATGAATCTATAACAATATTTTAGGCCTTATTCAATAAGATTAGCACAATAAATTAAAATCATTATAAAAAAACTGGAACTCAAGGTTTTATGAAAGGTTTTACGACGTGTTCTAATCTTACTTTCGTTATTCTCCATTACCATACTCCATATATATTAAAAATCAGCTAAATTTTCGTCAATTATTAATCAATAAACAATAAATTAAACTATTTATCGATTATGCTTCTGTCCCATGAGGCAGTAGTTTCTATGAAAACATAATCATATTTAACCATACGCAGGCTTGAAATCAAACAAAGTGCCTATCCATCTAAAAACTCATTAAAAAAGAACTGAGCTTTTAAGTCCCAGTTCTTTTTCCTCAGTTTTTTTCCTTCTTCTATTAGGATTAATTATAAATGAACGGAATCACGTATTGTAACTTGTTCTCAACGCTTGATCTTACTCTTGTTACTCTTGCTATTGCCCCTTATCCCTCAAAACTGTTTTTCAAACGACCCTTAAAGTATTACACAGTCTCTGAGTTAAAGGCCCAAGCCGGCCGGGTGTTAGCATTAGTGTTTTCGCCAATAACCTGCGCAGGGAAGCCTTCTAAAATAGCATGATCTGAAAAAACAGCTCGTTGTTTAACTAGGCTCCCTGATTTTACCCAGCTATTTTTACCTAAGCTAGAATAATCACAAATAATCGCCCCGGATTCAATGGTTGTACTCTCTCCAATGGTCGTACCATGAATGATACAACCAGGACCAATGGTCACATGATCGTGAATGATTAGCTCATTATCCGGTAGAAGGTGTAGCACTGAATTTTCTAGTATTTGAACATTATTGCCAATTCGAACCGGTCCATGCGTATCGCCAACAATTCGGACGCCGGAACCAATAATTGAGTGTTCCCCGATGATTACATCTCCTGTAAGCTCTGCTGAATCATAGATTATTGCACTGTCTGCAACCTGCGGTGATTTATCTTTAAAATCATATAACTTTCCCATTTTAGCTTTACCCCCTGATTCATTTTCAATCAAATTTTCAACCCACTCACTGATTTGGGTATTATTTCCACGCATTCGCTGAATCATTTCATGATCTGCCTTTGAAAGCTTTCGGATTACCCTACCTGGACGCCCCACTACAACGGATTCATCTGGTATCTCAGCATTAATTGGAATAATAGTTCCTTCTCCAAATATACATCGATTCCCCACTTTAGAGCCAGGTAAGAAAATTGTGCCATTCCCAATTTCGCAAAGATCACCTATTTGAGTTCCAATCGCAATGCACTTATGACCGAACACCGTTTTACTTCCCACCTTAAGGGGTGTTTCTGGTGTTCCGATAAGAATCGAGTTTTCCAATACCCAAGTATCATTACCTAGGATTAAAGAATCTCTAACTGAACGCAGGATACTGCCTTGAGCAACATAAACACCATTTCCTAGCCTAAGCGTCCCCAACAACCTCGCTGAATCACTAATTTTTAATTTCGACATTGTCCACCTCTCCCTCTTTAAAAT
>JAAZGI010000258.1 GCA_012511315.1 Clostridium sp. | reverse complement strand
GGCATAATCTCAACCACCGCTTTCACATGAGCTCCCTCCAGAGTCATGCGTCGAGCCATAATCAGTCCAATGTCGCCGGAACCATAAATTAACACTTCTTTCCCCACCAGATATCCTTCTAAATTGGTTAAGCGCTGAGCCATTCCCGCCGTATAAATCCCACTGGGGCGCGTTCCGCCAATAGCAATTGCACCAGCTGTACGCTCCCGACAACCCATGGCTAAAACAACAGCCTTGCTTTGAACATATATCATTTCCCCAAATCGCACACAAGTAAGACTGCGCTCTTTGCTTAAATCAATCACCATGGTGTTTAACAAAACATCAACTGATGAACCTTCTACTTGACGGATAAAGCGCAAAGCATATTCAGGTCCTGTTAATTCTTCTTTAAATTCATGAATACCAAAGCCGTTATGAATGCACTGATTTAAGATTCCGCCTAGTTCTTGATCTCGCTCAATGATTAGGACGGATCCTCCCATCTTTTCAGCAGCTAGAGCTGCAGCTAAACCAGCTGGTCCGCCTCCAATTACAATCACATCATATATTAAGGCCAGATCATGCTTATTTTGAATGCTTCTCATAAGATGCCTTTGTCTTGCCTACAATGATCTGTGACCCTTTTGAATCTTTTAGCACCTCTTCTTCTGGTATGTTAAGCTCTTTTGCAAGAATAGATATCACTTTAGGACCACAGAATGCACCCTGACACCGGCCCATTCCTGGACGTACTCGCCGTTTGACGCCATCGGTGGTTACAGCTCCCGCTGGCCTACGAATGGCTTGGATAATTTCAGCCTCTGACACTGTTTCGCAGCGGCAAACAATATTGCCATATCTAGGGTTCGTTTTCACCATTTCTTCCCGTTCTGCCCGATCCATTTTAGAAAACGCTTTAATCCCAACTCTCTTCTCAATCACTTGGTATTTTTTATCAACCGGTAAGATCTCCGTTTCTAACACCAAACTTAATACCATCTTTGCAATGGCAGGCGAGGATGCCAGGCCTGGTGATTCAATGCCAGCCGCATGAATAAACCCAGGATTCTTTTTGCTGGCATAGATCATAAAGTCTCCTGTATCCGGCGTGGCCCGTAGACCAGAGAAAACGCGGATGGTTTTAGAAAAATTTAACCTAGGCACTGATTTAATCGCTTGAGCATCAATTCGAGCAAGGCCAGCTTTGGTAGTAGATGGCATGTCTTCGCCGACTTCAATAGAGTCAGGACCAATCATCAAGTTACCCCAAACGGTGGGGGTAACCAAAACCCCCTTGCCTAATTCCGTGGGTGTTTGAAAGATCACATGACCCACCATGTCGCCCTCGGAGCGATCCAGCAGACGATACTCACCTCGTCGTGGTTTAATCTCGTAATCCGTCTCACCCAGCATGGCTGCAATGCGCTCAGTTTCAATGCCAGCTGCATTAATTACTAAGCGTGCAGTCAATTCCTCTTGGTTGGTTGTAATAGTATAGCCCTCCTCGACCCTTTTTAGGTCTTTCACCTCATGATCGCGCAGAAGGGTCACGCCATTGGCCATGGCATTTTCAATCAAGGCATAGGTCATATTAAAAGGACAGACAATACCAGCGCCGGTGCAAAGAAGGGCCTTAGTCGCCTCATCTGAAACATTAGGCTCCAAAGCCAAGATTTCATCATGGCTAATAATCGACAGCCCGTCTACTCCGTTTTCTAGCCCTCGAGCGTAGAGTTTATCAAGAATTTTTTCTTCTTCTTGATTAAAAGCAATGACCAAGGAACCGATGGCTTGAAAGGGAAAATCCAGCTCTTTTGCTAAATCTTTGACCATGGCCGAACCCAAGACATTTAACTTAGCCTTGAGTGTGCCAGGGATAGCATCGTAGCCACCATGGATAATTGCACTATTGGCTTTCGTAGTTCCTTCACTAACTTCCAACCTTTTTTCTAACACTACAGTTTTCCAAGCGTAGCGCGATAACTCTCGAGCGATGGCGCTACCCACAACACCAGCTCCAATGATTGCAATATCATACATCATAATAACTCCTCATCTTTAGCCCATGCCATGGAGCGTTCCACAGCTCTTGTCCAGCGGCGATACTTGCTATCCATCTCTTCCAGAGTCCATGTTGGTTCAAACACTCGATCCACCTTTTGTTTTTTCTCAACCCCAGCTTGGGCATAAAATCCTACAGCCTGCCCAGCCAGATACGCAGCTCCTAAAGCTGTCGACTCTGTAATTTTAGGTCGAACCACTTCAACATCTAGAATGTCGGCTTGAAATTGCATTAGAAAATTATTGGCAGAGGCTCCCCCATCCACCTTAAGCTGAGTAATTTTTGTCCCTGAGTCTTTTGCCATGGCGATTAAAACATCTTTTGATTGATAGGCAATGGATTCTAAGGTAGCTCTCACTAAATGTTCCTTCTTTACTCCACGGGTTAGTCCAATGATTAAACCTCTAGCATACATATCCCAGTAGGGAGCGCCGAGTCCCGTGAAGGCTGGTACCACCACAACCCCATTGGTATCTGGAACCGATTCGGCAAGGGCCTCTGTTTCGGGTGCAGCCTCAATAATTTGAAGTTCATCCCGAAGCCATTGAACTGAGGCACCGCCCATAAATACAGATCCTTCCAAGGCGTAGGTGATTTCACCATTCAAGCCCCATGCAATGGTCGTTAATAAGCCATGCTTGGATTTAACCGGCTGGGACCCTGTGTTCATCAATAAAAAACAGCCTGTTCCATAGGTGTTCTTAGCCATCCCTTTCTCATAACAAGCTTGGCCAAACAATGCTGCTTGCTGATCCCCTGCAACCCCAGCCAGCGGAATCTCTGCGCCGGCAAAAGTGCCTGAGTCGGTGACACCAAATACACCACTTGAATCCTTTACTTGTGGCAACATACAAAGCGGAATATCCAAGAGTTTTAAAATTTCTTCGTCCCACTTCAATTCATGAATATTATAAAGTAAGGTGCGGGATGCATTGGAATAGTCTGTAGCGTGAACCTTACCGCGGGTTAAATTATAAATCAACCAAGAATCCACCGTACCAAAAAGAAGTTCTCCCTTATAGGCACGTTCTCTAGCCTCTGGCACTTCATCTAAAATCCACTTTAGTTTAGTGCCTGAAAAATAAGCATCCAACACTAAACCTGTTCTATCACGAAAGAGTTCCTCAAGCCCCTGCTTTTTTAATTCTTCACAAAGAGCTGCTGTCCGCCGGCACTGCCAAACAATGGCATTATAAATCGGTTTGCCCGTGGTTCTTTCCCATACAATCGTTGTTTCCCGCTGGTTGGTAATCCCCATGGCTGCTATCTCATGAGGGCTAGTTCCAGTTCGTTCTAAAACTTCTCGAGCTACTCCCATTTGGGTGGCCCAGATTTCCAT
>JAAZGI010000257.1 GCA_012511315.1 Clostridium sp. | reverse complement strand
TTCCTGGACTAAGTATGTTCTTCGCTCCCAGTCCTGGTATTAACATGGCTAATAAAGGAGTAACAAAGGAATAGGCAAAAAAACCATAAACAATGGTCGGTATCCCTGCTAGAACTTCTAAAACCGGCTTTAAGATTCTCCTCTTCCTTTCTGTTGCAAATTGGCTAAGATGGATAGCTGCTGCCATTCCTATGGGTACTGCAACCAGCATTGCTATTAAAGTGACAAGAAGTGTTGCCGTTATTAATGGTATAAAGCCAAAGGTTGGGTTTTGGGCTAAGGGATTCAGATCAGTTGAAAATATTTCTTTAATTGGAATTTGTGAAAAGAATTTTACGGAGTCAAATATCAAGGTGTAGATAATACCAAAGGTTACAATTACAGAGATGAAGGCCATACTCATAAAGAAATATGGCATGGCCCGATCTGAAAAGTATTTTTTCGCCTTGATATTTTCCCGAATCATGTCTCTAACATTTTTTTGTTCCATAATCGATTCTCCTGAACAATTTGAGTCTATGAAGTTACATTGTTTTAAAGGCCTGACTCCCTAGCCTTTATTATGTTTTTATTTTAGTTGGTCCAGCTGTTTGGCGTATTCTTCATATACATTTGACGGTAATGGAGCAAATCCATTCAAACCAGCTAGTTTTTCAGCTCCATCTGGTGAAACAATAAATTTTGCAAAATCAAGAACTTGTGGCTTTTCTTTGGCATAGTCCAGGTTTAAATAGGTGTAGACTAATCTTGTAAAGTCTGCGTAGGGAAGATTTTCTCCAATTGTGTCAAGTGAAGGTTCAATCGGGCCGCTACCAAAATCAACTTTAATTGCTTGAAGCTTATCTTTATTGCTTTCATAGTAGCCATATCCGAAAAATGCAATGGCATTTTTGTCTTGAGCCACTAAATCAACTAGTGTTGAGTATTCCTGTTGTAGTTGTGCTGTTTTCACCATTTCTTTTTCACTAAGGATGGTCTCGTAAAAGAATTCATAAGTGCCATGATTTTCATTGGGACCGTAAAATTTAACTTCTTCCGCCGGCCAGTCTGTTCGAACATCAGACCACTTCACATGATCCTCGCTATGATATGACCCAGATAAATATATCTTCACAATTTCATCCATGGTCATTTCTGTCGCCCAATCATTTTCTTTATTAATAACCATGGTGAGACCGTCATAAGCTAATTTAATTTCCATGACATCATCCTTAATCTTTAAACCCTTTTCTTCAAGCTGACTGACTTCCTCATCTTTAATTTTCCTAGAGGCGTCAGCCAAGTCAATTTCACCAGGGATAAACTTTTTAAACCCTGCACTAGAACCAGCTCTTCCTACTTGAACACTGACACCTGATGACTGGTTCGTCATATAGTTTTCAGCGATATGGGCCATTAATGGATACACGGTACCTGAACCATCTACTATGACGCTTCCTTTTAAATCAGTATTCTCCTGACCTTGTGTTTTACCTTGATCACTGCTGCAACCACCTACAATCACCATGAGTGTGAGAACGAGACTTAATAAAATCGGATAATTTCTTTTTCGCATTGAACTTCCTCCTAATCAATTTAATTTTCTT
>JAAZGI010000035.1 GCA_012511315.1 Clostridium sp. | reverse complement strand
AGTTATAGTGATTAACTATAGTGTAGTTATTTAAAAAACTCTTTTAAACTACACGTCAGTAAATTTTAGTGAACTGAAATATTTTAGCCGATTTTTTGATTTTGTTCCATTTGATGGGTTACTATAATCTTAGTATATCAAGATGAAAGGACATTATAGTTTCCTGAGACTTCGAGAACAGTTTAAAGTCTAAAAGGATACATAGAAGTCTACTGAAGTATCGAGGATATTTTGAGGAAATCTTGCCAGACTGGAACAAGAGTTGCTATAAAATAATATACATCAACCAATTCGGGAAAATTGTAAGAATAAAGGAGGCGGCTGTGAAGCATCCAAGTAAAATGAGAATTGCTTTTATGGGTGAAATACGATGGAAGCATAAAAATGAAATGCGGATTCGTGAAAAAACCTATGAAATTACAAGCACTTTATTTAAACGTTTGTGGCTTCAGCGAGTTTTGATTGGAGCTGAAACTTTGATTTTGACCTTGCTTTTTGGTTTTAGTACGGAAAAGTATAGGACGATTCCTCTCAAAGGAAATGAGCATCTGTTGGCAGAAGGAATAGGAATTGCTCTTGCTTTCGTATTTGGTTTAGCTGGAGTCATATTAATCACGTCCTATCTAATTTTTCCAAGAAAGATTAAAGAACATGCTGTTGAAATCCATGATGATGTCGAATGGATGGAGTAATCTGGCTGCTTTAATGATATGGTTCAAGAGTTTTAAGACTAGATGAATTTAGCAGAGAAATTAGCTTAAGCTTGAAAAGGAATATCTAAAAAGGGAATAAAGGTATTTAAAACTGGATAGGCTAATTTAAATGAAGGAATGAAAAAAGATGCCAAATACTCTATGGTAAACTACTTGTAAGTAGCCTTTTTCAGTAATTAGTAATAAAGCAATCAGTGTCTTCGATTTAAGGGTTTGCTACCAATTGGGGAAGAAGATTAGGAATGCCTTAATGGCTAGTGAGGAATTCATGATTTACCTAAGGGCACGTGCAGTTTCAGCTGAAACTCTTGAGCAAAAGGCAATGCTGTGACTTGAATTTAACAATCTATTTATGGTATAAATAGATTGGAATTTAGTAATTCCTTTCACAAAATTAATTCAATTCGAACTATGTTTTCAAGTTATAAAAAGAGCTAGTAACGAGAAAATATATTAACGATAGGGTCCAGTTTATTCTGGGCTTTTTTCAAGTAATGAAACAAGAGGAGGATCCACATCATGACAAAACTACTGCTCAACGACCTGACTGTGCGCGATGGTAACCAAAGTCTATTAGCCACTCGGATGGAAAAAGCTGATATTATCGAGCTAGTAAAAAAACTAGATCAAGTCGGTTATTATTCACTGGAAGTTTGGGGCGGAGCAACATTTGATGCGGCATTGCGTTTTCTAGGGGAAAGTCCTTGGGAAATACTGCGAGAGATTCGCAAAGCGGCAAAAAACACAAAACTATCAATGCTTTTACGTGGCCAAAATATAGTGGGTTACAGACACTACGACAATGATGCCCTGGAGCGGTTCATTCGTCTAGCCATCGAGAATGGAATCGACATTATCAGAGTGTTTGATGCGCTCAATGATATGAACAATATCCGGAATTCTGTAAAGTTCATCAAAAAGCATGGTGGCCACTGTCAATGTGCCATCAGTTATACGGTCAGCCCAGTTCATACGGAAGAATACTTCGTAGAGTTAGTCAAAGAAATGGTAGAAATGGGTGCAGATTCTATTTGTATCAAAGATATGGCAGGCATATTATTGCCAGATCGTGCATTTACCCTGGTAAGTGCTTTAAAGAAAGTAACGGATCTACCCATCAATGTTCATAGCCATACAACAGCCGGTCTGACAAATCTAGTTATGCTTCGGGCTATGGAGGCGGGCGCAGACATTGTGGATACGGTTATCTCACCTTTTTCTGGGGGAACCAGCCATATTGCAGCTGAAACAATTATTAAAACAGCTGAAAATATTGGCCGCGAGGTTGTTTATAATGCTGAAGCCTTGGATGAAAGCTATGAGTTAGCCAATATCATTGCTCAAAAATATATTGATAGCAATCAATACACCACAAGAGCTTTGATGGTTAATCCTAAAATACTTCAATATGAAGTACCTGGCGGAATGTTATCAAATCTGATGAGCCAGCTTCAAGACCAGAATATGTTTGATAAGCTTAATGATGTTCTCCAAGAAATTCCAAGAGTACGAAAGGACATGGGTTATCCACCCCTTGTTACACCACTGTCTCAAATGGTAGGAACTCAGGCTGTCTTTAACGTGATTCGTGGGGAACGTTATGTAATGATTCCAAATGAAATCAAGGATTATCTCCGAGGACGTTACGGGAAAGCACCTTCTCCCGTTGATCCTAAGATTCGAGAAATGATTCTGGGCGATGAGCCAGAGGAAACACCTCGAGTGATTGAAGATATTCCTTATATTTTTGAGGAAGCAAAGGCCGAAATGAGTGGAAAGCTGGGTCGTGAGGCAAAGGAAGAAGAGGTTATTTCTTATATTCTCTTCCCTAAATTTGCTATTCCAGCTGAGAAGACAGAGGAAGCTGCACCAGTAGCACCGGAGTCGACTCCTAAGCCAGCAAATTCAGTGGAGAATAATGAAGTGGTTGAATTTGAACTATTTATTGAAAGGTAGGAAGCTATGGATCTAACAAATTTTTCTCTAATGGATGGAGTTCAACTTTCCATTTTCGCCATGCTAGTGGTATTTATTATCCTAGTCCTTCTACAAGTTATCATTTATGCCTTTAAATTCCTACCCAAAGAGGAACAGGTAAAAGCACCGGTTGCACAACCGGTTCATCAGGAAACAAACCTTGATGAGGAAGATGAAATGGTAGCTATGTTGACAGCTGCGGCATTGGCCAAAGAAGAATATAACGGTAATGTACGAATAAAATCGATTAAAAGAATCGGATAGAGGAGAAATTAAAATGAAGTCATATAAGATTAAAGTGAACGGAAAAGTATATATGGTGGAGGTTGAAGAGGTGACTGGAGGAGAGAGCGCAGCTCCTGTAGCACCAGTAGCTCCTGCAGCCCCAGTAGCTGGAGCTGGTGACCTTAAGATTGAATCACCCATGCAGGGACTGATCATGTCTGTTAAGACACCGGTGGGAACCGAAGTTAAAAAAGGACAGATTGTAGCCATTCTTGAAGCCATGAAATTGGAAAATGAGATCGTGGCACCAGCTGACGGTACTGTAGTCTCTGTTAATGTTAAAGACGGCGAAGCTGTTGATAGCGGAGCCCTCCTAATGACGCTTAAAGCGAAGTAGGTGACACTATGTTAGATATTCTAAAGGATTTCCTTGCCACAGGCGGGATTGCTGCCATGGGGTGGCAAGACTTACTTATGATTTTTATTTCTTTGTTTTTTCTTTATCTGGCAATTTATAAGAAGTATGAACCTTACTTACTTCTACCAATAGCCTTCGGTATGTTGCTGGTTAACCTACCTTTAAATGGGCTGATGGAGGAAGGTGGACTGCTATCCATGCTCTATAAAGGCATTGAGTATGGAATCTATCCCCCCTTAATTTTCCTTGGGGTAGGAGCTTCAACTGACTTCGGTCCTTTGATTGCAAACCCCAAGAGCATGCTCCTTGGAGCTGCTGCACAGGTTGGGATATTCCTTGCGTTTCTTGGGGCAATCGCCTTTGGTTACCCAGCCTTAGAAGCTGCTTCCATTGGAATCATCGGTGGAGCTGATGGGCCAACTGCTATCTATGTAACCAGCTTACTGGCCGACCATATGCTTGGTCCAATTGCCTTGGCAGCTTATTCCTACATGGCTCTAGTTCCAGTGATTCAACCACCGATTATCAGAGCCTTGACCACTAAGGAAGAGCGATTGATTAAAATGACCCAGCTTCGTCATGTGTCTAAGATGGAGAAGATTCTCTTCCCAATCGTAGTGACAATCTTGGTTATCATTCTAGTTCCATCTGCTTCCCCACTGATTGGTATGCTTATGTTCGGAAATCTTATTAAAGAATCCGGCATTGTACCAAACTTAGTTGAGGTAGCTAGAAATGCTTTAATGTACGGTGTTACCATTTTAATTGGTCTCACGGTTGGAGCGAAAGCAGATGCAGCAACTCTTTTAAACCCTAAGACTCTAGGAATCATTGCACTTGGTCTCGTAGCCTTCTCGGTGGGAACCGCCGGTGGAGTTCTCTTAGGTAAACTGATGTCAAAACTCACCAAGGGTCAAATCAACCCTATGATTGGAGCTGCTGGAGTATCCGCGGTTCCAATGGCTGCTCGAGTTGTCCAGAAAATGGGACAAGAAGAGGATCCAAGCAACTTCCTACTGATGCACGCCATGGGCCCGAATGTGGCTGGTGTAATTGGTTCAGCTGTTGCAGCAGGGATTTTGATCAACTTCTTTGGATAAACAAAAACATAACATCTCGAAATTACCAGAAAAACGAGAAAAAACGAGAAATAAAAGCACACTCTTTAGCCTCCGCTTTAATGCTGCGGTAGCTAAGGGGTGTGCTTTTTAGCTTAAATTGACAATCGGGAAAATTAAAAAGGAGTTAATCCCCTGGCTCAGTGATAGTAAGGGTTAAGTTATAAAGACTGGGATTGATAGTGCTAGTCATCAGGTCAATCTTTTGAGGGGAGAATTCAAGGGGATCGATTAGAATACCTTGCTCTACAAGGTAAGATATTACTTCATCCCTGGTTTTAGATTCAAGGTCGTCTTTAGGAAAAGTATAGGTTAAGAAGGTGTAACCGAATTCGCCCCAAAGCTCTGACTTAAGGGAGCGACCATCAGGCAGTTGAATTTCTTTGCGTGATAAACTGATAGAATCATCCCAGAGTTTCTCGTCAGGTAGTTCCAGTTCAACAGCTGAACTCTGATTCTTTAAATTGTCCATCGTAAACTCCTTTCATGCAGGCTTTTGTGAAAATACAAAATATGGATTAGTAGAATATTCTATTTTAATCCAATTGATTAACTTAATTATAGACTTTTAAACCTATTTTGACGAATAAATTAAGGGATCATGTTAATATAGATTAATATTAGCAATGAAATTACGATATTGATGCGAAATGATTCAGACTCTTTAGGAGTGGCATCATGAGAGATGGCTTGATGGACAAAGGGTATAGAAAAGCCAATTAAATAATTAGCCTAAACAAAGTTCGTTTTGTTTAAAAAAGTGATTATCAAGGAAACAAGGATAAAAGGAGAGAAACCATGGCCAAGAATTCCCGTTCTTTATTCAATACAATAGCTCCAGTATATAATCTATTCTTTACCTATCAACGCAAGCGTTTTATTGAAACCTTTGCAGAGATTAAGCCTGGGTTTGACATATCTCAGTTTAAAACAGCCTTGGATGTAGGTTGTGGTACAGGAGCGCTTTGTTCAGTTCTTAATGAAATGGGGATGAAGGTTACAGGAGTTGACCTGGCACGGAAGATGCTTGATTATGCAAAAAGAAAAAAAGAAAATGAAGGTGTCCAGTTTTTAGTAGCGAATGCATTAGAAGGGCTACCCTTTCAAGACCATTCTTTTGAACTTGTAATGGCAAGTTATGTGGCCCATGGTATGCCTCAGGAGCAACGAAAAACACTATATTCAGAGATGAGCCGTATTTCAAGTAAGAAAGTAATTATCTATGACTACAATGAGAACCGCTCTTTGATGACTTCCCTTGTTGAATGGTTAGAACGGGGGGATTATTTTCATTTTATTCGTCATGCCAAAACGGAGATGAAGGAGTGCATGGATGAAATGGAAAAATGTTTTTCCAAGGTTGAGATTATTAATGTAGGCAAAAGAGGCGCCCTATATATCTGTACGCCAGTAAAAAAGAGAGAATAAATTTCAATAATAAAGAGGGTAGTGATGCAGTTTAAAGGGCACACTAAAATAGTTAGTAAAAATCAGTTTTAATCTTTAGCTAAGCTTAATAATCTTGTAGGATAATTGAACATGAACATGAACATGAACATGAACATGAACATGAACATGAACATGAACATGAATATGAATATGAATATGAATATGAATTAAAAAGTTAAAATCAGCCACGTTTGTTGCGTGGCAAAAAAGTATAAAATGAAAGAGGGAAAGTTAAGTATGAAAACATTAGGCAATATTATTTGGTTTATTTTCGGGGGTTTTTGGGGAGGTCTGGGATGGATAGCTGCAGGATTACTTTGGAGTATCACCATTATAGGAATTCCTGTGGGTCTTCAATGTTTTAAGTTTGCGAAAGTGAGTTTTTGGCCTTTTGGCAAAGAAATTGTTTACTCCACAGGAACAGGATCCTTTTTATTAAATATAGTTTGGATTATCTTTAGTGGTATTCCCTTAGCCATAGGCCATCTTTTAACAGCAATTCTATTGTTTATTTCCATTATTGGGATTCCT
>JAAZGI010000256.1 GCA_012511315.1 Clostridium sp. | reverse complement strand
TTTTATCTAGCTCTTTTACTTTTATCTAGCTCTTTTACTTTTATCTAGCTCTTTTACTATCCCCTCCCTAGATATTTAGAAGGATTTTAAAGTTTATCTATATTCTGTCCCTTTAATTTACCCTTGCGATTTTATTTTTGCTTATGTTTCATTTTCTCTTTTTTGTCAGAAGAATAATAGATACCCTAATAAAAGCACTTTTTTTAAACAAATGAAAGTCATGGAGAGCAGTCTCCCTTTTTATCTCATCAACACTCTGTTTTTAATAAAATTTCAATTCTCCATGGAAATTCGAGGGTTTCAGCTTATAATCTAGGTATGAGTAAAATAAAAGTAAACATGATTTCAGAAACCGAATTTACCGTTAAAGGACATGGCGTTCATACAGCATATGTGGAAATCACCGAAGCCTTAAAGAATAACCCTAAGGTTGAAGTGGAGGTCAACGGCCAAGGCAAATACGATATCGTCCATATCCAAACAATGGGACTATATGCCATGAAATGGCTGTTTAAACCAAATGTTAAGAAAGTTGTTTCAGCTCACTTAGTGCCTGACTCCTTTTTAGGATCCATTCGTTGGGCCGAAAAGTGGCGCTGGGCTGCTAAACTTTATTTAAAGTGGTTTTATAGTCGAGCCCATTTAGTTTTAGCTTGTTCAGGTTCTGTTAAAAAAGAACTCACGGAAGATATGAACCTAAAAAACACTGATGTGCTCTATAATTCTATAAATATGAGCCGGTATGAACGTACAGCTGAAGATCGCTTAAAGGCTAGGGAAGCGTTAGAGATTCCAGAAAACCGTCCTGTCATCCTAGGTAACGGGCAACTACAACCTCGTAAACGCTTTGATCTCTTCTTTGAGATGGCAAAAAAACGACCAGATTATCTTTTTATTTGGGTAGGTGGAATCACCTTTGGTCAAGTGCTCGGCGCTGATGCCAAAGAAATGCAATCTTTTGTCGATCAGGCACCGGATAATCTTTTAGTAACTGGCATTATCCCTTTAGAGGATGTACGCCAATATTACCACGCAGCTGACATTTTCACCTTACCTGCTGAGCAAGAAAATCATCCAATGTGTGTGCTTGAAGCTGCCGGTACTGGCCTTCCCATCCTGCTGCGAGACATTTGGAACTATCAAGACACTTTTAAAGGCGGCGCCATATTGGCAAAAGAGGATGCTAGCTTTCTAATGGAAATTGATCAGCTGGCTAAGGATCCAGCCTACCGATCCAAATGGGCAGAAAAATCCAGTCTTATTAAAGACCGTTTTGACAGCAAAAATTCTGCTAGCCGCTTAATTGGTTTTTATGAGCAGCTACTTGATCCATAAATCCCTTTTTAGTTGTAATTTTGTCTAGATTTACAACCAGTTTTTTTAACTGAACTCTTCAATCGAAATAGTTAGCAGTTAGAAATGATCTCTAAGGCTCTTGCTCCTTCTGACAATAAATTTAAAGCACTGTTTGCTTTATGTTTAAAACGAAAAAAAGACCTTGTAGCATGACACATAATGTGTCTTCTACAAGGTCTTTTTTTCGTTTCGAAGGACTTTTTTTCTTTTAAAAGCTTATAACCTGAGGTGATCGTGATACATCCAATCGTCAAAGGTTAAGTCGATTGACTTGTAAAGTATCTGCCTAAGTTTTGCCGGAATCGGTTCACGAGGCTTACGGGGTCCATTAATGGCTGCTTCATACACCGCTATGATTCCCTCATAGAACGCTTGGGTGGAAAAGTTTTGAGCAATGGTTAAAGCCCCTTCACTCATCCGCTTCCATTCCATTGGATCATCAATCAATCGTGTAACGGCGTCGACAAACTCTTGTTCCGTTTCATACTGCCAACCATTCAAATCATTAATAATCACTTCATCAATGGCGTCGTCTTTTCTGCAAATGGCTGGTAATCCACAAGCCAGCGCTTCCACATAAGTTAAACCTTGTGTTTCTGAGGTGGAGCCTGAAACAAAAGCATCAGCCATATGGTAATGATCTGGTACTTCTTCCGGCCTCACCATACCGCTAAAGATGACGCGATCCTTTAGTCCTTGTTCTAGGACAAAGTTTTCCAAAACGTTTTGATAAGGGCCCCCGCCAACTATCATCAAACGGACTTCCTTATCTACCTTTTTCAAAAATCGAATAATTTCTTCTATGTTTTTCTCCTTGGCTAGTCGCCCCAGCGACAAGAGAATAAATTCGTTTTCTGCCACGCCATACTTGGTACGCAAGTTTTTTCTTGCTTTGACATGGTCCCCTTTCGCAAAATTTTCCAAATCAATTCCCGTTGGAACAGTGTAAACTGGTGTACCTACCTTATAACGATTCAAAAGAGCACGCACTTTCTCCGTGGGAACAATAACTGCATCCGTTCGCTCCAAAAGAGTTTTAGAATATCTTTTTACTAAACCCTTACCCACTGTTTCACTTGGAGAAAAGTAATGAATATAATCTTCATATACTGTGTGGTAGGTGTGAACAATTGGAACATTTAATTTCGCTGCTATGAGTTGGGACAATAGGAAGGTGGAGAATTCATTGTTTGTATGAATCACATCAGGTTTCCATTCTTTTAGTTCTTTTAGTTCCACCGAAGCCAATGATCGCATGACCCGAGCTCCAGGGTAAAATTTTCCAGCTGAAAAGGAAGGAATCGCATAGACACAATCTTCGTAACCATAAGATTCTTTCTGCCGCAGTGTCAAGATTTTCACCTCATGGCCATGCTTTTCTAATTCATTTTGTAAATTTAAAATAGAGGTGACAACTCCATTAATTGTTGGAGCAAAAAAGTCACTAGCAATGAGTACTTTCATAAAAGTTAATCTCCCTTGTAAATTCAAACAAATAAAAACTGGTAGTATTGTAATTAAATTTTTATTGATAAATATAGGTGTTCTTATCATGAACTCCTACAATATTTTCTCACACTAAACTATAACCTTTCCCTTTATCGTGGTTCTATCATCGATTGTTTATCAGTGAAATAGCAATCCACTTGAGTCTCATTTTCGCCCATATTTTGTCATAGACGTATTCTACCATCCCATCCACTCTAAAAAATTAGTGAAGCCATAGTGAAGCAATAACGAGTAGGCCGTTACTGCCAATGGTTTCCCTGTTATTATGATTAATAAAAACTTTCGGTAGGTCATCTTAGTCAAACCAGCCATATAACAGAGTAAGTCATCTGGTGCCAAGGGCAGGAAAATAAAAATGGTAAACCACTTATGAAATTTTTTCTCATTACCAGATAGCCACTTTTGATATTTCTTAAACCCTTTTTCAGAACTAAACACTCGAATAATATCAGGACCATAGTAGCGCGCCAAAGCAAAATTAGCTGAAGATCCAAGGACTGTTCCAATATAGTTGCAAATTATTCCATAAAAAGGGCCAAATAAAAGAACGCCCACTAAGTTGCCCAAGGCTCCAGGAACCACCATAAAAGTAGATTGGAAGGCTATGAATACAATATAAAGAACTGGGGTTAGCATCCCAAAGGGACTTAAGAACGCCGCCATAGCTTTTTCTGATTTAAAAATACCGGTTCTTATACCATAGACTATGAAAATAACGGCTAACACCAAACCCAAAATTGATAATACGTTGATTACAACTTTCTTTTTCTCTATTTTTTTTTGATCATAATTTGTGGTCGCCATTCTTTCACCTACCTTCGATTTCAAGCCTTATATCCAACTCTATTTTAGGTATAATAAAAATTAAACTGCTATAAAATAATTTTTTTTAGCCAAGCAGCTTTACTTAACAAAGGTATTATAACATTCTAAAATCCATTGCTTAGAGTGTTTTCAGACGGTTAACCTCTTAACCTAGGTCTACATTTAATCCCATGATGTTTCTGCAAAGATGGCCAGAGATGCATCCATTTGATTTCTCTAGGGCAATCACTCCCCCCTAATCTACATAATAGCTTATATCGATTAGGGATTTGTTACAAACCGCTAGCCAATACCGTTTTACTTGAAAATCAACCATTCCTTTTCAACTATTGTTTCCTGCAATAGGATGGTAGGCCATCTACTGGCGTCTTTGCTTTAACCTAGACTCCAAGGAACTTTTTATTACCTATCTCATTCCAACGGACTCCACCACATCGAAATAAAGAGATGATATCTAACCTCTATCTTACCACAAACCTTGAACTTTTCATTTGAACTAACTTAAAAAAACAAGAGCCTCACCCATAAAATGGATGAGACTCTTGTTTTTGTTATTTTTCCGATTATTTCACTCATCAGTTTAATATAAATTATGAAATAATTCTGGCAGACAAAATGTTTAGGTTAATCTTAAAAACCTTTTCCTGTAATTAGACGCTTCAAGAAAATCAATAAAGCAGCACCAATTACTGAGAAAATTAATCCTTCAATACTGAAATCTTGGAATGATGTTTTAAAGAAGGTAGAAGCCAGCCATGATCCTAGAAATGAACCGATAATACCAACGATTATATTCATAACCAAAGATTTATTATCACCCATAATCATTCCAGCTAGCCAACCGACCACTGCACCAAATAATAACCATAATAAAATTCCCATAATATACCTCCTAATTGTTTTAGCTAAATCCCAGTCAAAGGACCGGTGATTCCATTAATTGTTATAACTTTTACTTATCTTGAATTATTCCATCTTCTTTAATCTCTTCGATAACTTCTGCTTCTTCTATTTCTACTTTGTCTTTACCTTCAACTTCATCTACTTCAACTTTACCCCTATTCTTTTCTTCTTTCTGGATTTCTTCAAACCGGCTCTTTTTATAAGGGATACCCGTTGATCCAATTTCGTAACGTTTCGCCTGATTAAAAGGAAGATCTATTAGGTCATCTTTAGTATAGGTCTCAGGCTTATGTACCGTATCTTTGCTGTAGTTATACTATTCTCGTTTGTCTTTTTTATCGTTGTTCATTTTAATCCTCCTTTTTAAAGTTTTCTTTCAAGAAGTTGTTTTGTACCTTGGGTTTATTATAAGCTATATAACAGCCTGTAAATAATAACAAACATTGCATTAAGTAATAAAACCATGAATATTGTTGCCTCAGTTAATACTTATTGACTTTTTTTTAAATAAATTAAGTCTATTCTTTCTATTTCTCTACTTTTATTTAGTCCTTTCGTGAGTGTATTGCCCGATTCTTTCTCCTAACCTGATTCGAACTTCATTGCCGGCTGCCGTTTCTCGAACCAAATCCATATCTGGCTGAGCAATCCCCTTTTGATAAAAGATCAATATGGTCGATGCACCCGGTTCAAACCATCCCCGTTCCTCATAACGAACAGCTTTTAGAGCTCGTTGATAGCGAATCCTCCCCACCATCATGGCACCTACTTCCATAATACCAACCAATCCATGTCCTGTTTCTAAGATGCTGTAGCGCCGTTCATTCTCCTGTAGAACCATCTCTCGTTTTGAGTAGGGAGATAAAGAATGGAGGACCCCTGGAATTCTCCGAAAAGCTTTGCCACTAAACGCACCCTTTTCTGTGTAGATAAACCGATGGGAATCGTGAATGGATAAGCGAATTAGAAACAGCGTGCCTCCATTGAAAAAGTTTGCCACTTCACTACCAGCAAATAGCTCCTTGATAGTGTATTGTTGTTCTTTTACTTTTACCATGAGTTCATCTGATATAGAATAAGTAGATATGTTGCCATCTGAAGGACTAATGATGTCTCCATGTCGTACTTGTGGTAAGGCACTGGTTTTGTATTTGCGCAGGAAAAACTCTTTAAAGTTTTCACGAGGATCATTTTGGAATAAATTACTGTCGATATTATATTTAGCCATGATTTGTTTAATTCGCCTACGGGTGTATATTTTTCCTAAGAGCCAAGCAGCATTTTCCGAAAAATCCTTTTCTAAGAATGGTCCTCGCACTGGCTTCATCAAACTTGAATAAATTAATTTAAGAAAGATTCCACCTGTTTGGCTGTCCTTTTCATAAGTTTTTGTTTTCCGATTATAAACCACTGTATCATAACCACTCCTTTCACTTTTTTCCTTCTCTTTATTTTTTCTACTCTAACTCCTCTGTTTTCTTTGCTTTAACTTCTTCCCTTTAACTTCCTCTCCATTCTAATCCAGCAAGACTTTTTTTATATGACATTCCCGTGACATTTTTAAGGTATATCAGGATAAAGCTCTTCTTCATACTCAAAAATAGCCTTCAATTATTCGCCTTTTATACGCTAGATTTTATTATAAAAAAAGAAATTCTGGTTTGCCCAATAATTATATGAAATCGGGTATAATGTAGATAATAACACTACTACTTTTTTATATTTATGGGAGGTCTTTAAATTGAGTAAACCAGTACTATCTGCACATTTTGAATCCAGAACCCCATCTGACGTCAGATTGGCACAAATGAGCTATGCAGAACGCAAGGTTAAACCCGAAGCTGTTGTGAATGTCAGTATCGGAAATGTATCTTTGCCCACAAACCCAGCTATGATGAATCGAATGTTCAACTTGGATGCGCCTGACAGTCCTTTTAATAAGGGAGTTATTCGCTACACTGCCACGGGTGGTTTTGCGGAAACCCAAGATGCTTTTATTAACATCTTAAACGCTCAAGGCTTTGACACTTCAAACCTTGAAGTTATCGTTACAGATGGTGGCTCAACAGCTATGGAGCTTTTGATTGTTGGAGTCTGCGGACCGGCAGGAACTGATGAGAGCCCACTGATGATGATTGATCCCGCTTACACAAACTATCTATCTTTTGCTCAGCGATTAGGCAGAAAAACAGTCAGTGTTAAACGCACCATTGACTCAAATGGTAAGTTTACTCTGCCGGAAATTTCTGAAATCGAAAAAGTGATTGAAAAACATAAGCCATCAGCTCTGCTTGTCATCCCGTATGACAACCCAACTGGTCAACTCTATGATATGGAAACAATAAAAGAACTGGCCGGACTTTGTGTAAAACATAACATGTGGTTAGTTTCTGACGAAGCCTATCGTGAGCTCTTCTATCTAGAAGGTTCCGACCTTGTATCCATATGGGCACTCAATAATGATATTGTTCCTGGAATCGAAGGTCGCCGAATCGGTATTGAAACAGCCTCAAAGGTTTGGAACGCTTGTGGACTACGGATTGGTGCTATCGTTACAGATTCACCAGAATTTAGTAACCGCGGCCAAGCTGAATACACCGCTAATTTATGTGCTAACGCCATAGGCCAATATATCTTTGGAGCACTTGCTCATGAAAGTAAGGAATCCATCAACAACTGGTGTGGAGACCTTAGAAACTACTATGGAGATACCATCAAGAACGTTACAAAGCGCTTTAACGAACTTAAACCAGAGCTAATTATCTCAAGCCCTGATGCATCCATTTACAGCGTAATCGATGTACGTAACGTTGTAAAACCTGGCTTTGACTCCGTTGAATTTTCACTCTTCTGTGCAAGCGAAGGCGAAGTTGATTTAAATGGCGTAAAGACAACTCTATTGTCAGCTCCAATGAAGGGCTTCTATGATATCCCTGAAGGCGAGCACAACCCCGGCTCCACTCAATTCAGGATTTCTTATGTAGAAGAACCAGAAAAGATGATGACCGTTCCAGATCTCTTCATTGATCTGCTAGACCAGTTTGAAGCTCAAAGATAAATTCTTGGCGACAACTCTTTAAGAATACCTAAAAAGATAGGACTCGGAATCCATTGATTTCGAGTCCTATCTTTTTCTTTTAATTTTTGTATTTTAAGTCCTAAAATCAATTAATTTTTACGTTTATCATCAGCTACATCAATGGCAACTGATTCTGTTGTTTCAGAACGGTCTGGACCATCTTGGGGATTCCTTTGTCCACTAAACCGTTGAGCATCTTTTGAAACACAAAGGACGATATCTCCTTGGTGATAACTCTCGCCTACGAAATCAGTTCCATCACTACAAGATAAAATGTTAACATCTTTTTGTGATTCTTCAGTAATCCGCCGAGCTTTCTCTTCATCCTTTGAATATACAAAGATATGCTCACCATCGTAACCCAACTTATTTAGTTGACGAATAGCGCGATCTGCACCATCTTCATCATCATAAACACCAAAAATCTGCTTATCACGGAGTTTCTCTTCCAACTCCCCTTGTTCCGGTATTAAATCTAAATCCAACTCCAATTGTTTTAATTCATTATTTTTCTCAGTCATCTGATCCAGCCTCCTTCCATTCTAATACCCTGTAATGCTAATTTATTTAGGTACTTCCTCTATTTTACCCTATTTCTCTTTTCCGATTGTCAACAGGTTCTTAACAGAATAATAATTTATTACAAAATAATTAGAATTTACTCCTTATTTCCATAGAAAACCATTCACTAGCCATCTCAACCCATTAAGTCCTATGTTTTGATTTTATCATTCATTATTAATCTTTTCGTCTTATAATAAGAGAAAGATCGTTTCTTACGCCGTTCAATGGAAGAACCAACCATCCTAAAGGAGGGATATTCATGTCAATTCTTGCTGCTTACTGTGTCCCCCATCCACCGATTATACTTCCGGAAATTGGTCGGGGTGAAGAAGGAAAAATCCGCAGAACCACTGAAGCTCTCAGCCGCATTGCTAAAGAAATTGCTCAATTGAAGCCCGATACGATTATTCTCATCACCCCCCACATGGTTATGTACCAAGATTACTTTCATATTGCTCCTGGAAAAACAGCCCATGGTGACCTGACACAGTTTGGAGCACCCGAGGTCAGTCTTCACGCAAGCTATGATGAGGAACTGATACAAAAGCTTTCCCTTCATCTAGCCCAGGAAAGCTTTCCAGCCGGAACCCAGGGTGTTCAAGATGCCACCTTTGATCATGCCACCGTAGTCCCCTTATATTTTATCCAAAAAGAATATCAGGATTTTAACCTCCTTCCTATTGGTCTATCTGGTTTTGATCTTGTTACCCATTACCAATTAGGTATGCATATTCAACAAGTGGTGGAAGACCTTGGTCGACACTGCATCATCGTAGCCTCCGGCGATCTGTCTCATCGACTAAAAGAAGACGGACCCTATGGCTTCAACCCCAAAGGTCCCATCTATGATCAAGCGATTATGGCGGCCCTATCATCAGGTGATTTCAAGGAGATCCTTGCCATGGATTCAGCATTATATGAAGCGGCCGGAGAATGTGGGCATCGTTCCTTTGCCATCATGGCTGGTTGCCTTGATCGAAAAAGCATCCAAAGTGAAGCTTATAGCTACGAAGGTCCCTTTGGGGTAGGTTACGGGACGGTAGCCATAAAAGTATCGGGTCACGACAGCAACCGAGATTTTCTCGATCAATATTTAAAGACCAGCGAAGAAAAATCCGAATCTAAGCGCGAGACGGCTAGCCCCTTGGTTCGTTTAGCCTTGGCAACCATTGTGGCTAAATTAAAAGGTGAACGCTTTAATTTAAAAGAGTATTTAAAAACTAACAGCCTCCCTGACACCTTTCTCGCTAACCAAGCCGGTACCTTTGTTACTTTAAAGAAAAATGGCCAGTTGCGTGGTTGCATTGGCACCATCGCTCCAACTACAGATACAGTAGTTGATGAAGTGGTCCGCAACGCCATCGAGGCCGCCTTCTACGATCCCCGCTTCCCTTCTTTAAGCCAAGAAGAGTTTTTGCAAATAGATTGTAGCGTTGATGTTCTGGCTCCAGCTGAAACTATCCACTCAGTCGATCAGCTCAATCCCAAGCAGTATGGTGTTATTGTCACAAAGGGCCCACGTCGAGGCTTATTGTTACCTAATTTAGTTGGCGTAGATACAGTGGAAGAACAATTAAAAATCGCCAAGTCCAAGGCTGGTATAGGTCCCGATGAAGACTGTGAACTAGAGCGATTCAAGGTGGTGCGTTACGTATGATAACATGTCCTATTTGTCCCCATCACTGTCAGCTCACAGAAACAACTATAGGGATTTGTGGTGCAAGAACCGAGCAAAATGGTAAGTCTTTCCCTCTAAACTATGGCCATTGCACGGCTCTACATATGGATCCCATTGAAAAAAAGCCCCTCTTTCATTTTCATCCTGAAACAATGATCCTATCCTATGGCAGCTACGGTTGCAATATGCGTTGCACCTTTTGCCAAAACTATGGTATTTCAATGATTCACCACCAAGTGGGAACTAAGATGACTCCAAAAGAATTAGCTGACCAGGCCATCGCTTTGGTGCCTCAAGGAAATATTGGCGTGGCTTTCACCTATAACGAACCTACCATCTGCCCTGAATTCATTGTGGATACTGGAAGACGCATCCATGAAGCTGGGCTCATTAATGTGGTGGTTTCCAATGGGTTTATGAGCCCTGAAACTCTTGAGTCCCTGTTGGAGGTGGTGGATGCCTTTAATTTTGATCTCAAAGCCTTTACAGACCGCTTCTATAAGGAAATGGGGGGAGGACTGGAGCCAGTTAAAAATAGTATCGAAAGAGCTGCCCGACAAAAACACGTAGAAGTTACCACCTTAATTATTCCAGGGGAAAATGATAGTCCAGAAGAAATGGAAGCTCTTTGTCAATGGCTCGCTTCCCTATCACCCGATATTCCTTTCCATATATCACGCTTTTTCCCGGCCTATAAAATGGCAGATAAACCACCCACTCCACCGACCACTTTAAAAGAATTAGAGCAGATTGCTAAAAAATATCTTAACCGGGTTCACTTAGGTAATGTTTGATCTGAGAATGGACTAAATGAGCTAGGTTCAAACTCAACAATTCGTCACCGTTCTAAACTGTTCCTTGTATTTTCCATTTACTTTTAATGTTGCAGCTATAAACTGAACAGAACTATAAATTGAACTGCACTATAAACTGATTTGAACTATATACTGAGGTGAACTATATGCCTGAATTACCAGAGGTTCAGACCATTGTTAATGGTTTAAACCGAATGATCATCAACAAAGAAATCGAAGAAATCTCTTGGGATTGGGCCAAATCCTTTCCAAATTCAAAGGAATCTTTAGAAGCCACCTTAGGAACTAAAGTTATAAAGGCTCACCGAAGGGGAAAAGCCGTTCTCATTGATTTAAATAATAAGACCACTCTTTTAATTCATTTAAAAATGACCGGTCAACTTGTTTATCAGTCAAACAACTCAAATGGCTCTTTCCCAGATAAAAGCACCCGAGTCCAAGTCCATTTTAAAGATGGTTCTACCTTATTTTTTAATGACACTAGAAAATTTGGTTGGATGAAGATTATGACACCTTCAGAGCTAGAAGAAAATTCCTTTCTAAAAAAACTAGGTCCCGAACCTTTAAAGCGAAACTTTACAAAAGCTTTATTTCAAGAACAAATGAGTCGACGCAAAAACACCTTTGTTAAAGCAGCACTTTTAGATCAAACCGTTCTTGCCGGTATTGGGAACATTTATTGTGATGAGGCTTTGTTTTTAGCCGGCATCATGCCAGACCGGCGCGTTCACACTTTGACAGAGGAGGATTATAAAAAACTCCACCGTACCCTTCGAAAGGTTTTAAATACATCCATCGAACTAGGCGGATCCACTCGCAGAGATTATTTAAATGCTGAAGGAACACGGGGTCACTACTTAGATCAAGCCTGGGTATACGCTCGCCAAGGTGAAGCTTGTCGCAAATGTGGAGCAATCATCCATAAAATTAGAGTGGCTGGTCGTGGCACGCATTTTTGTCCCCAGTGTCAAACATAGTTTGACCCAGTCCTAAGCCTACCAATCAACTGCTCATTTCCTGCGCCAATCATCCATCCAAAAGCATAAGGTGATCAATTTGAAAAAATCAATCCATAAATCGTTGTTATTTATTCCTCTACTGCTAACCTCACTGTTAGCAAGTTGTCTTCCTACTTCCAATACCTCTACCTCCTCCAACACTAAAACCCCTTACGTCCAGAAAGAGACGGATCAAACCATCTATTTGGCAGGAGGCTGTTTTTGGGGTGTTGAAGAATATTTCCAACGCTTAGATGGAGTTGCCGATGTAGTCGCCGGCTATGCTAATGGAACCACTGATAATCCAGTTTATGAAAAAATCGGGGAAACCGATCACGCCGAAACGGTACAAGTCATCTATGATTCCAACCGCATAAGTTTAGGTGAAATTTTGACCCATTATTTCCGAATTATTGACCCCCTTAGTGTCAACCAACAAGGGAATGACATTGGACGTCAATACCGGACTGGGATCTATTTTGAAAACGAAGACGTTCAAAAGATTGCTCAAGAATTTTTGGATCGAGAAGCCCTAAAGTATGACAAGCCTTTAGCTGTGGAACTGGAGCCACTCGATGATTTCACCGTAGCCGAAGCCTTTCATCAAGATTATCTAAAGAAAAACCCCAACGGCTACTGCCATATTGACTTGGGTCTCGCAGACATTCCTATCGCCGATGCTGAGCAATACA
Organism: Clostridium sp.; assembly: GCA_012511315.1. GTDB lineage: Bacteria > Bacillota > Clostridia > Clostridiales > Clostridiaceae > JG1575. The sequence continues at coordinate 1,470 of JAAZGI010000256.1, read as the reverse complement.
CCAAACCTGATGAGGCTACCCTTAAAGAAAAACTCTCAGAACTATCCTTTTCGGTAACCCAAAAACAGGGCACTGAAACGGCTTTTTCAAGCGAGCTGGATCAAGAGTTCTCTCCCGGGATTTACGTAGACATCGTAACTGGCGAACCTTTATTTTCCTCAGATGATAAGTTTGATGCTGGTTGTGGTTGGCCGTCCTTTTCCAAGCCCATTGCCTCGGGAACAGTGGAAGAATACAAAGACTCTAGTTTAGGTATGGACCGAATTGAAGTTCGTTCAAAATCCGGTGATTCCCACCTAGGCCACCTTTTTGATGACGGGCCCCTTGAGAGTGGCGGACTCCGCTACTGCATCAATGGTGTATCCATGCGCTTTATACCCTTGGCAGAAATGGAAGCAGAAGGTTATGGCGATTACATGATTTATGTGGAAAATCGTTAACTTCTAAGTAGCAAAATTTTAAGCAGTACTTTAAGTGTTCAATCAAAGCCTTTCCACTAAAAACAACCAACTGCAAAACATCACCTACCAAAAGCCAGTGGTTGAAGATTTGTTTCTTCAACCACTGGCTTTTTCTTTTGTTGCGTTCTATTGGTGTGTATTGATTTATTTTCTTTTTCTTTTAAATAATTTTCAAAATATTTTTTAGATTATATTTCCAGCTTTGAGTGGATCTAAATTACGGTTGCTCACTAATTTCTAAGGCGTGAATAATAGTCCGTCCGTTGTTTTCACCGTAACTACAAGTTATTAATGACACAATCTGGCCCTCGCTCATTTTACGTTCTTCTATCCTATGCATGGACAGATCCTGCAACCTTTTAATATAATCATCTTTTTCCCGTTCCGTTTTAAAGCTTACTGGCAACTGGTAGTCATCTGCAGAGATTTCGTAAACTGAAAAAACTCGATATTGTTTACTTCCATAAAGATCAGATACAGTGATTTCTTGGTTCGTCCTATAAAACTCTTTGCCATGATATTTAACTAAATCATGAAACATGGTCCCGTTTTTCATATTATGCCCATATATCAATATGTGGTCATCACTAAAGCTGGATAAGTTTCGATAATCCATAAAAAGAGTGCCTGCCTTGCTGGGCTGTTGGTAAAAGTCTTGTTTAAGGTACTCCTGATTATCTTGACTCCTAACGTAAGGATAGTCGATTTCGGTTCTTGGAACTTTTACCCAACCAAGAAAATCCGGGTTAAGATCAAGCCAAACACTATTTTTATTTTTAGCCCATTCAATTGGCTTTTCCCCTATGATTCCTGGGGAATTTTTCTGTTGGTCAGTGGCTATGTTTTTCTCAACCACCACCTGTTCAATGGTGTTAGTTGGCTTCTCTAGTGAACTGGATGGACTTAGTTTTTCTTCCATCTCAACTCGCTGCTGGGCTAGCAGTTCATATTCATTTTGGGTGCGGCTTCGAAAATAAACCTCCCATGCAGTGGCAATAAGGAGAACAGT
>JAAZGI010000255.1 GCA_012511315.1 Clostridium sp. | reverse complement strand
TCTGCTGCCTCTACTAATTCATCCGGATTGTTTCGAATAACTTTCGTGATTAGCATGTTCCTGAAATGCTCTAACAAGTCTTTGGTAATAAAATAGGGATCTTTTCCACTATCGGTCATGGTATCCAGGACAGTTAGAACCTTCTCAATGTCTTTTTTAAGAATCACATCGGTCAATTCAAACAGCTTGGCTTTGCCCATCAATCCCAACATACCAATCAAAATATTGTAATCAATATTACCGTCCCCCATGGACATACTTTGATCCAAAATGGACAAAGCATCGCGCATAGATCCTTCAGACACACGGGCTATAAGACCAAGACTTTTATTATCAGCATAAATGCCCCGCTCATCGACAATGTTTCGTAGACGGGCTTCTATGTCTGACGCTTTAATGCGCCGGAATTCAAACCGCTGGCAGCGGGATAAAATGGTAATGGGAAGCTTCTGGGGATCTGTCGTCGCCAAGATAAAAACAACATTTTCCGGAGGTTCTTCCAAGGTTTTTAAAAATGCATTCACGGCACCCATGGTTAACATGTGGGCCTCATCTAAAATATATACTTTATATCTACCTTCCTGAGGTGGATATTGAACTTCATCAATTAAATCGCGAATATCGTCCACTTTGTTATTGGTAGCAGCATCTTGCTCCATAACATCCAATGAAAGACCCGAGTCAATCCGCAGGCAGTTTTCACAAACGTTACAGGGTTCACCTTCCTCAAGGTCCAGACAATTTAATGCCTTGGCGAATATTTTTGCACAGGTAGTTTTACCGGTTCCCCGAGTACCTGAAAAAAGATAAGCATGGGCCACTCGCCCAGAAATTATTCCGTTTTTAAGCGTTGTCGTGATATGATCTTGCCCAATGACATCTGAAAACAGCTTGGGTCTTAACTCTCGATACAATGCAGTATATGCCAAAACGATCCCTCCTCTGAACTCGTCTAAACTCCCTTAAGCTCTCTAAACTTGTCTAAACTTCTTATTACATTATACAGTAACTTCTGTCATCTTTTGGAAAGTTCCCGGTAAAATAAAAAAAGTCACTATAAATAGTGACTTTTTTATAAGGAACACCGTGCACCCGACATCGACGAGTATTAACTCATCATCTCCCAGGGTTAGCTCAACCCGAGTTTACCACGGCACACATAACATTCCGATTTATCGCTGCTACCTTCCGGTCCTGACGAGGTTCACCGGCATATGTTGCGTGGGACCAAGATCTCAACACCACTTCCTGAGTTCAGCATAAATCATACTGCCTCCACCGGGAATTCAACCCTGCTGTAGCGATCGCAGGTTACAGGGCATCGCTAGTTCCCCGTCTAGCACGGTTATGGCGGAGAGAATGGGATTCGAACCCATGATAGAGTCTCCCCTATACACACTTTCCAGGCGTGCTCCTTCAGCCAGCTCGGACACCTCTCCACATTAACGTTGCTTTAGCGAACAACAATAAAATTATACCCGAGAACCATGACCTCTGTCAATGATAAAAGCTAATTCTTTTTACTTGGTCTGAAAACCAATCTATTTTTTCAACAAACTCAAGCTTTTGATTTAGATTATCTAGGCTTCTTCTATCCATCTTCATTAGTATTATCAATCAAACTTGGGTCAATAAGCTTGAAATCTGTTGTAACATACTCTCGTACTTCGCCCTCTGGCGTAATTATTCTTTTTCCTTCATTGTTTTCTAAACGCCAAAGTTTGTAATCCAGCAAATCTTTAGCTAGCTGTTTCCAAACAAAGTTGATAATAAAAATATCATCCAACATCCCCACCACTGGAATAAAATCTGGAATGGCATCAATTGGAGAAATCAAATATAAAACAGCTCCAGCAATTGATAAAATTGTCCGTAGCGGAACCCTTCGATATGAACCAATTCGATAATCATTAAGCATCGCTAGCAGAAGTTTGATCTGGTCTGCAATATCTTTCAAAGGCCCACTTCCTTTACCTTCTAAGATTTCTCTTGCATCGGCCAACATTTTTTTAAATAATTCAGGATTCTTAATCACATCTTCTGATTTCTTCTTCATCTCATTGAAAAGTTTATAGGCTCTAACTTTATTAATACGGGCCATTCTCAACACCTTACCTTTTGCATGATTGAATTTCTCTTAAAGGAATTTGTTAATTTATAGAGTTGTCTCATCCTTTTCTTCAACAACTACAACAATACTCTCTATCTTTATCATATCTCATAAAAATGTCTACTTTATAAAATTTCCAATAAATCTTTTGATTTTTCTGTCCTGTTTTGTCTTAATTAGTTAAACTTCTAGTACAATGAAAGCAAACCCATCCCCAGATACCCTGAAAGCAGGATTTTTATGATTGAATTTATTAACACTATTTTAAAATATTTATCCAGTCTGCCCGAAAACCTAGATCAACTCTTCTCGCAAGCCGGAATCTGGCCCTATGCATTATTGTGGGTCAATTTGTTCTTAGAAACAGGAGGATTAATCTTTAATTTTCTACCTGGTAACTCGCTGGTTTTAGCAGCCTCAGCCTTCGCCGCTAATTCTGACCAAGTCAATATTGGGACATTGGTTCTCCTTTTTGTAACCAGTACTTTTTTAGGCGACTTCACCAGTTTCATGCTTGGCCGGTTTTTCGGGAAAAAATACCAAAAACAAACTCGAATCCGCTTCATCAATCAAGATCACTTCGAGACGGCTCATGAATATTTTGAAGCCAATGGAAAACGAACATTAATTGTTTCTCGCTTTATTCCAATTTTCCGGGGAATACTTCCCTTCGCTGCTGGCTTTAGCCAAACTAACCCGCAAGTTATTCTACCCTTCCTAGCATCCGGTGCTCTTCTTTGGAATATAGTATATATTTCTGTAGGTTACATCTTTGGAAACCTTCCTGCCGTTCAAGAAAACTTTAGTCTACTCATCGGTGCAGTTATTATCATTACCATGATTCCCACTTTTTTTATTGTCATTTATAATTTCCGGAAATTCAAAAAGTCGGTTCAAGAAAAAACCCTGGAGCGCAAACTTTTGGAAGCTAAGGACGAGGATACCCAGAAAACAGAAGCAAAAATAGAAGAAATAGAAGAAATAGAAAGCTCTGCCGAGCCCAGCAAGAATCCCACAGAAGATTTATAGAACATCAGCCTCTGTGTGTAATTTGTTAAGGAAGTGCAAAGCTTAAACAAAGTGTCCCATTGCTAAATAAGCAGTATGTTATAATTAAGTCTATGAATTTTTAGGAGGACCTTACATTGGATCCAGTTGCATTTAATATTTTCGGAATTGAAATCATGTGGTACGCCGTACTCATTATGAGTGGTGTTCTATTAGGACTACTTGTCACAAAAATAAACACAAATCGATCAGATTTAAACTTAAGCTACGACGATTTTCTTGATGCCTTTATCTACGCTTTCCCACTGGCTCTTATCGGTGCCAGATTATACTACGTCATCTTCGAGTGGTCCAACTATAAGGATAATCTTATGGAAATTTTCAATGTTCGTGGAGGTGGTCTAGCCATCCACGGTGGACTCATTGGTGCCTTGCTTGGTGTTATTATTTACAAGTTTGTTAAAAGGAAGCCTACCAATTATATGCTATCTTTAGCCGACGCGGCGGCTCCTGGACTTATTCTCGCTCAAGCCGTAGGACGTTGGGGTAATTTTATGAACCAAGAGGCCCACGGCGGCCCAGTCAGCCAATCATTCATAGAGCGGTTTCCGGCTTTTATTCAAAAAGGCATGTTGATAAACGGTCAGCACTATCATCCTACCTTTCTTTATGAATCCATTTGGAATATCTTAATTGGTCTGCTCTTAATCTTCTTGTTCTGGAAGAGGAAAAAACACCATGAAGGAACCATTTTAGCGTGGTATATGATTCTCTACTCTGCTGGTAGGTATTTTATTGAAAGCCTGCGAACCGACTCATTATATGTGGGTAATCTTAGAACAGCTCAGGTCATTTCCATCATCATGGCTGCCCTAGGAGCTTTATACCTAGTTTACAAGTACACCCGTAAGCCAAACAAATTAACCAATTAATCCACTTCCTGAAAAATTGATTGATTTAATTGACTCCTTTCTTTTTTAGGTTTACAATAACTGGTGTACTAGCTCCCATAGTTCAACGGATAGAACAGGCCCCTCCTAAGGGTCAGATACAGGTTCGATTCCTGTTGGGAGCACCAAAAAGACTCCGCTACGGATGCAATCCGTAGCGGAGTCTTTTTGGTTGTGTGAAAGGATTCCTCTGAAAGGCTTCCACCCTTAATCATTAATCTTCAACGAGTATTTTACACCGTCAGCACATTTAAGAAAAGCAGAAAGGACTCTATTTGCATATATTGATGTAATTTCTAAGCATTCTTTAAATTCTAAACACCATACAAATCTGACATTTAATACGGCTTCTGATTTACTTTTTTCCTCAGACAGTAATTTAAAACTTATACCATTAGTTAATGCTATTTGTTAAACCCATCACCTATAATCAAGAACAGCATCATAGTGTTATAAATTATCATTTTAAACAAATACATTGCTAAGCAAGGTCAGTTTGTATTATTATTACTATAAATGAATTATACACCAATATACTGTCAATTCAATTTCAATCTACTAATAATCAAAGGAGTGTTTTTTATGAATGCTGAAAACAAAGCGAATCATTACAAAGGAAAAGATGTTTTCCTATTTATTCTTTATTCCGCCATTGGTATTTTTATGTTTTTTATCCCCATCAAAGTGAATGGTACTAGTAGTATTCCATTAGACCATATCGTTAGTTTCTTCAAGAAAATTCCAAACTATAACCTCTTCTATGGGCTTTTTATGGTTATTGCTGGGGTGATTTATTCTTTTTGGAATAAAAAGTGGATGAAATCTACCTCAGGTATCATTTTCTTTCTTCTCAAACTATTAGCTCTTGTTTTTGCTTTCTTTTTCGTTACAAAAACTGGACCAGCTGCCCTTCATGAACCAGGTATGTTACCTCTTATCTGGAATGCTATCCTCGTTTCTGTTGCCACCATCGTGCCTATTGGGTCTATTTTCTTAGGGTTCATCACAAATTTTGGCTTGATGGAGTTCATTGGTGTTTACATGGAAAAAATTATGCGACCTATTTGGAAAACGCCTGGACGATCCGCTGTGGATGCCGTGGCCTCCTTTGTTGGCAGCTACTCTCTGGCTCTCCTTATCACCAATCGGGTCTATGGCGAAAAGCGCTATACAACTCGTGAAGCATCTATTATTGCAACAGGTTTCTCCACTGTATCTGCCACCTTTATGATCATCGTAGCTAAAACTCTTGGAATCATGGATCAATGGTTATTATATTTTGCTTTAACTGCCGTAATCACATTCCTAGTTACAGCAATCACCGTACACATATATCCCTTATCCAAAAAACCAGATACCTACATCGATGGTTCCCCTGCAGTTATTGAAAAGCAACCCCCCGTTACGTTTAAAAGAGCTTCTGATGAAGCAATGACGGTTTTTGCAGCAACGCCGAACGTTGGCAAGGTTGTTGTGAACAACTTTATTGATGGATTTAAGATGGCATTAAATATTGCTCCATCCTTATTAGGCGTAGGTATGTTGGGACTAATCTTAGCAGCTTATACACCAATCTTCGATGTGATCGGTTATATCTTTTATCCCTTCACATCGCTAACAGCCGTACCAGAACCAATGTTAGCAGCGAGAGCTCTAGCGACCAGTATAGCCGAAATGCTTCTACCAGCAGCCTTCGTTATCGAGGCCCCTATCATCACTAGATTTTTAGTTGCTATCGTCAGTGTGTCTGAGATTCTTTTCTTCTCAGCTTCTATTCCTTGTATGATGGCTACAGACATACCTTTGACCATGAAAGATTACATCATTCTTTGGATTGAACGCGTTATTTTATCTATTTTAATTGCGGCTCCAATCCTTCATTTAATCTTTTAATTTTAGACTCAGTTTTTAATTTAAATTTATATCTTTAAGAGAGTTCTCTCATTACACGAGACTCTCTTTTTACGTGGCTTTCGAAGAATAATTAAATTATTGCTTCGATTTTCGTAACATGAAGACAGGGGCTCTACCCTTTTAAGGTATCTATTGGAATGATGGACTCAGTCCCTACCTACTTAATTGTAAATTTGCGCTAACCAGCCTACTCCCTGCCAAAATGCTTGGTGACACAGAGTGAAAAGGAACATTGCAAAAAGTATTC
>JAAZGI010000254.1 GCA_012511315.1 Clostridium sp. | reverse complement strand
TTGCTGATGGATGATTTCGAACGCCTTTTGAAGAAGAACACTAAATTTGTAGTTGTTAATCATGGCTCCAATGTTACGGGAAATTTAGCAGATCTTTCAGCCATTAGCACATTTTGTAAAGCACATCGATTACAACTCATTGTAGACGCGTCCCAAACGGCAGGAATCTTCCCGATTAACATGACGCACCTTGGTATAAGCGCTCTGTGTTTTACAGGGCATAAATCTTTATTGGGTCCCCAAGGGATTGGCGGCATTTGTCTAGCAGAAGACGTTATTATACCTCCATTAATCGTTGGTGGAAGCGGAATCAAAAGTTTTGATCCATCTCAGCCAAAAGAAATGCCCAGCCTACTTGAAGCTGGAACTTTAAATAGCCATGGCATAGCTGGACTTCACGCCGCTTTAGATTACATCGCGAATCAAGGGATGGGTCAGCTCCGAATGCAAGAACAGGAATTAGCAGGCACCTTTTATAAATCAATCAATACCATAGAAGGTGTTAAAACCTATGGAGACTTTTCATCCAAAGAGCGTTGTCCTATCATTTCTTTAAATATTGGTGATGCAGATGCCGCTTTGGTTAGTTTTCGCCTTCAAGAAAAGTTTAATATCGCCACTCGACCCGGCGCTCACTGTGCCCCACTTGTCCACAATCACTTTAATACCCAAGATCAAGGCATGGTTCGGTTTAGTTTTTCTAGTTTTAACACAAGACTAGAGGTTGATCAAGCTATTAATGCAGTCCGCTCTATCGCACATGAAGAGCAATGCGGCATGATAGATATATAATACTTTAGGAGGATTTATTGATGGATTTTTTCAGAACTAAAAAAGGCTTACTTGTATTAGGTTTGATTGCTGGCTTGGGTGCAGTTCTTCTCGCTATGAACGGGAACCCTAAAAACATGGCTTTATGCGTCGCTTGCTTCATTCGTGACTCAGCTGGCTCAATGAAGTTTCATAATGCAGCGGTGGTGCAGTACTTCCGACCAGAAATTGTTGGCATGGTTTTAGGAGCTTTTATTATTTCCTTAGTGACCAAGGAATTCCGTTCCACAGGAGGTTCGTCCCCAGTCATTCGATTCATATTAGGCATGCTCATGATGATTGGTGCCCTAGTGTTCTTAGGATGTCCCCTACGCATGGTACTTCGTATGGCTTCTGGTGATATTAGCTCTTATATTGGGCTAATCGGATTTATCGGCGGAGTTGGTACTGGAGCAATTATGCTGAAAAAAGGGTTTAGTCTCGGCCGAGCTTACACTATAAAGAAAGAAAATGGGTACTTCTTTCCTGCACTTCTTCTCTTTCTTTTTATCCTCAGTCTAACCACTCGTCTTTTTGTAACCAGTGAATCCGGCCCCGGCTCGATGGCAGCACCATGGCTACTCGCTCTTCTTGTCGGCCTAATCTTCGGTGTCATTGCCCATCGCAGCAGGATGTGCTTTGCTGGAAGCCTTCGGGACATTTTTCTAATGAGAGACTTTTCCCTGTTTTCAGTTATTGGTGGAGTGTTTATAACCATGTTAGTTTATAATCTTGCCACCAATAATTTTAGCCTTGAAGCCTACGGCCCCATCGCACATGCTCAAAGTCTTTGGAACATCTTAGGGATGTACATAGTAGGTTTCGCTGCTGTTTTATTGGGTGGATGTCCACTTCGTCAATTAATCTTGGCAGGTTCTGGCTCTTCCGACTCAGCTATCACTGTTTTGGGAATGTTTTTTGGATCTGCTATGGCTCACAACTTCAACTTAGCTGCCGGACCAGCCTCTGCCGCTACTGCAGATCAAGCTGCCGCTTTAGGTGGTCCTGGACCTTATGGTCAAGCGGCCACGATTATTTGTATTCTTGTTTTATTTATAATTGCTATGACTGGCATAAAAAAAGCAAAGAAAGCCTAAGGTAACTCTAAGAAACTAACATTTATTGAACGTATTATTAAAGGAGTAAAATATGAAAACTGTAGATGTAAGAGGACTCTCTTGTCCTGAACCCATATTAATTATTAAACGTGAACTCGCGACAGAATCAGAACTTCAAATTTTAGCTAATGAGGCCCATACCGTAAAAAATATAACCCGCTTTGCTGAAAGTGTCGGGAAAACTGTCACCCTTAAAGAAGTTTCTGATGAATACGAAATAATGATGAAGTAACATGGCAGAACAATTAATCGTTACGTTTTATACCACTAGTGAAGCCATGGCTACTGAATACGCCTGTAAAAAGAAACAGCTTCAGGGCAAGATTATTCCAGTTCCTCGAACTCTTTCCTCCGGTTGTGGTATAGCCTGGATTGCTTCCCCAGATGATGAAGTAATTCTAAAAAAACTTTTAGATCAACAAGGTATTGAATGGGAATCCATGACAATCCTTGATTTTTAGGACTTTTTTTTTAAAAACCCTCCAGTTTAAAAGACCTGTGCCCCCCCTTCTTTCAAACATCCTGCTATTTGTTCTGTTATCCTCACAGTGATCTTTGAAAACCATCTTTTTAAAGTCCTTCGTCTGGTACCACTCGTTATACCACTAGAATTTTTCAACCCCACCAAGTCCTGGTTCTCTAATGATATAATGGTAAGGTAGATAAATATAAAAAAGATTAGTGAGGTTGTAAAATGAAAGCGAACACAAAACTTTATATATTAACTGGTTTTTTAGGAGCTGGTAAAACAACACTTTTAAGAAACTTATTAATGAATGATCAAGGAAAGAAAATCGGTGTGATTATGAATGAATTCGGTAAGGTTGGCTTAGATGGAAATCTGGTCAATAAAAACGGAATTACTCTTCAAGAACTCAACCGAGGCTCGATTTTTTGCTCATGCCTAAAAATTAACTTTGTTCAAGCTATGGCTGAAATGTTAGATCAGGATTTAGACATTGTAATTGTTGAAAGTTCGGGACTAGCTGATCCATCCAACATCGGTGAGATTTTAGAAGCCGTTGAAAAGCTTAAAGGCAAAGCCTATGACTATGAAGGCTCCATTTGTGTTATTGATGCTGTCGACTTTTTGTCTCAAGTTGATGAGATTGATACAGTCTACCGCCAAACAAAACATGCTCAATTAGCAGCTATTAGTAAAAAAGATTTAGTTGATGAATCCACTTTAGACAAAATCCAACAAAAAATACGGGAAATTAATTCCCATACTGAAATCACCTTAGTCCAGCACGGTAAGCTCGATATGGACCTCTTCGAGCAGGACTTAAGAAAGGGGCGCGATTTGTTTATCGAGGACTCCACTAACACTGTAGAAAACAAGCCTAAGACCATCTCAATGATTATTAACGAGCCGATATCCCGTGATGAACTCATTAGTTTTTTGAGGAAAGTCAGTGATAACTGCTACCGAATCAAGGGCCCAGTTCAATTAGAGGATGGTGAAGTTGAGGTTGATGTCGTCAATGACCGAATTGACCTTAGAGAGCCTACAACTGAGCACAATGAAGCCCGTCTAGTTTTTATTTCAAAGGTAGGACCGGCTGTCATTCGCACTGTAAACAACGCTTGGAAAGAAATTGTGAATAAATCAATGAAACTGCAAAACTAAGTCCCTGGAGGGTAAATCTTGAAAATACAAGTATTAGGTACGGGCTGCGACAAGTGTGACAAGATGATGGATCGTTTAAATCGACTCCTTCAATCGGGCAAGTATGATTTTGAACTGGAAAAAGTAGAAGATCTTGTAGAAATTATTACTCAGGGAGTTATGACAACACCCGGTCTAGTCATCGATGGCAAGCTCATTAGTCAGGGAAAAACTTACTCTGACTCAAAGCTAGAAGAACTTGTCAGAAAGCATCTATAAATCTAAAGTGAAAAGACCAATGACAAAATCCTTATGGAACGAGTCATTGGTCTTTTTTATGATCTTCTTATTGGACATCTTAATTCTTATAAGGCAATCGACGCTAATTAACGGTAGAACTAACTCTGGAATCAAATCGAACCACTTGATCTTTAGGTAGGCTTCGAATTTCCGAATAAATAATATCCCGAAAATCATATTGTTCTAGTTCCGAAAATTTCTGCCA
>JAAZGI010000253.1 GCA_012511315.1 Clostridium sp. | reverse complement strand
TAGGATTTACTAAAGTTGGAAGTAAACTAAAAAGTGCAAACATTCCAATATATCCAAGTATATTTTTAAAACTCTCTATATAATTTGGTCGCAAATTTTGAATCATTTCATCCGCAATTTCTTTTGGGTTATCCCCAAAATACTCTTGAGCTGATACCCCCTTTTCTTGCGCATCCAATATATCTTTTAAAACCTCTAATAATAGCTCTTCAGTTTGAGAATCACTTCTAAAAAAATTATTAGTTCTTATATAAACTAGTAAATCTCCGTAATATGATTCATTTTCTTTGTTCAAATATTCTTGTAACTCAGCATTCGTTTTAACTAGTTCATGTGTTTTCATTTTTACTATCCTCTCTAATTAAATTATCAACATTATTTTTTAGCTTCATCCACTGCAACACAAACTCATTTTTTTGCTTTTCACCAGCATCAGTAAGTGAATAGTATTTTCTTTTGGGTCCTGCATCGGATTCTCTAAAAGTAGACTTAATGAGTTTCTTTTTCTCTAATGAGAGCAGCAGAGGATAAATGGTTCCCTTCGCAATATCAATAAAACCAAAATCACTAAGTCGTTCACTTAGGGCATAACCATATAGCTCCTCACGATCAAGAAGAATTAGAATACTACCAGATAGTATCCCCTTCAACATTTGCGAATTTGTTTTATTATCCATCGGTTCTCCCTTCTAGTATGTTTTACAAGTTAGTTATACCATATCACTAGTACCTTGTAAAGCATACTAGTGATCGAATAAAGAGCATTGAAAATCCGAATAGGGTATTCAATGCTCTTTATTCGACACTTTTTTATTTAAATTCTTAACGTGGCCTTTAAATTAGTGACTTTTTAAGCAAAGTCAAGATTAAGGCATGGAGTAAAGCCACTGGAATCATGATAAAGGTCCCAGTTACAGATTATAGTTTCAGCTTTAAGCTTTCTATTTCGCCTTGCCTTTAACCCAAACCATCATTTTTTAAGCTTTTCTACCCTTACTTACATGAATTATTCAAGAGAACAAGATTCTTTGTCAAAAGGCATAATTTGGTTTAAACCTAAAGGCTTCAACCTCCTTATTTGACTTATCAGGTCTACCAGTTTAATCTAAAGTTTTTTATCTCTCCCAAGGTCTTCGCAACGAACCAACAGGCAACCGAAATATACGATTGCTAAGGAAAGAATGCCAGAGTCTTATCAATCCTTGGGAAATGATATACTCTGGCATTCTTTGCTTTTTTGTCAATTATTTGAGTTTAATTATTTGTTGATAAATAGACGAAGAGCTTCATCTCGCGTGTAAATCTCTCTTTCTACCATCTTATTAATTACTTCAGTGGAGATGCTTACATTCCGTTCAACAGGTAATTTAAGATCCAGTTTTTTTATGTCTTCCACTGGGAAATCAGTAATTTTTATTGTAGTTTCTGGCGAGCCGCTGGTTTGTAGTGTGTAGAAAATATCATCGCCCTCATTATAGATGGTTTGCTTTTGCACCTGGCTGTAGCTTGCTAGTTCATTTTGATTAAACAAGCTTGAGAAGCGGATATTGTCATTGCGGAATTCTGTAAATTTAAACAAAGAGGCAAAGCCCAGTGGAATCAAGACCAGCATAATGAGTCCGGCAATTCGGAATGGATTCCGTCTTTTTGTCTCTGGTTGGTCTTTCCGAGAGGTGTGCGTCTTGCGGTTACCAAAGAAAGTTGATATCACCATTACCAAAGCAAAAATTCCCAATAAAATCTCAATAACACCGGCTCGAGGGCCGTAAAGGCCTGAGGGCGAATTAAAAATCAATGAATTATCCTGGGTTTTAAAAATAAACTCTTGTAAATTGGGGGCGAAAAAAATTAAAAGGACTGCTATGGCACCTAGAATTAAGGCAGCAATAGCCCTATTTTTGTTTCGATTACTAGGACGTTTTGACTCGGTGATTGCTTCCTCATCCTCTAAGTTTTCAGGTTCCATTGCTGCATAGTCTTTTTCGCGGAATAGGCGAGCAGCTGTAGTTGCTGTAGACTCATCTTCCCCTAATAAATGCATGGGTGCTTGACGAGTAGATTCTTCAGCGATCACAGAATCCAAATTATCATCAAACAATGGTAACTTATTGACTCGAGCTCCCTCAATCGATTCATCTTCATCTTCTACTGAATTTCGATTTAAAAATTTCCGCATAAAGCTCGAACGCTCTTCCTTATCGGCTGATGTCTCATCAACACCATTCTTTAATTCTTCTTTGCTATTTGATTTTAGATGTGTCGAACCTTTAACAGAATTATCATGGAGCTCTGTCTCACCAAGGTACTCAGGCTCTTTACCTTTTTTAGATTTATAGCCATTTTGATTTCTCGTCCAATCTTTTTTATCCTCATTCGCCATAAAGTTCTCCTTTCTTTGAGTTTATATAGCTTATAATCATGCTATTGTAATACTATTACTGTTATTTTACTCCATTATCAGCACAATAACCTGAAAAATCTGTTAATTCCCTGATATTTTGCCAATTATTAATCACTAATCTATAATCAATCCAGGAGGTGATATCTTGTATCACGGAAAAAAAGTAACGCTACGGGCACTTTCGCCCGATGATCTTCCCCATATTATGGACTACGTCAACGATTATGAAACCTATTCTACTTTTACCGATTCAGCACCTCGTCCAAAAACAGAAGATTTTCAAGCTCACTGGCTCAAACATTCTACTCGAGAGGACATGATCACGTTTGCCATTGCCGATAAAACTACGGATCAGTTTTTAGGAACCATCCAACTTCGGAGTATTGATCGCATCTCTCACAGATCCTTCTTCTCTATTATCCTCCATCCTCAGGCACGTGGCAAAGGCTATGGTACGGATGCCCTCCGTTTGCTCCTTGCCTTTGCCTTTGAAGAATTAAATCTTCATAAAATCACCTTAACAGTCTATCAGAGCAATGAAGGCGGTCGGCGTCTTTATGAAAAGTGCGGTTTTCAGTATGAAGGAACCTTGCGTCAACAAGTGTACCGTCAAGGTCATTATGACGATCAATTGGTTTTCAGTATCCTGAAACGTGAATATGGAGGTGTTTAAATGTTACCTGGAAAACTAACTAAGTTAAGATCTTATCATCAAGATGATTTAGCTACGCTCACTCTACTACTCAATGATGAGGAAACAAGATCCCAAACCATTCAAAATCTTATCCCACCTTACACCGAAGCTATGGTGCATAAAAGGTTTGAGCAGGATCTTGACGCCAACCATTTTTATTACCTAATCGAAAACTACTCAGATCAAATAATCGGCGTCCTTGAGTTGGATTCCCTGTTTAAAGATCGTCATTGTCAGATTAGTTTGCAAATAATAGCCTCTCAGTTGGATAAAGGGTACGGCAGCGATGCCTTGAAACTAATCCTTGATCGTATTTTTCTTGAGATGAACATGAATAAGTGCACCACCATCATCCCTTCATTCAATAAAGCAGCTGAGGTCATCTTGACCCAAGCCGGCTTTAAAAAAGAAGTTGTTATGCGCGATCACGTCTTCCGTAACGGTTCTTATCATGATGCCTTGATCTTTGGTCTACTGCAAGAAGAATTTATCGCCTCGGTTTAAAAAGGCGGCTAAACATTGCTATTAACAGATAAGAAGAGAGGCTCTGCCACAAATGTGGGGAGTCTCTCTTCTTAATCTTAATTTCTCAAAAAAAAATAAGAGCAGTTGGGGAGAACTGCTCTTTAAGGGAAATTGTACTAATCGTGTAAAAGGGGGAAATATGAAAATATAAGTATTTAAACTTTATAGTTTCCGTACATTTAATATATCATATCCAAAGCCTAAATGATAGTAATTATCATTAACAAATTGTGAATTTATTTACTGCCAATCCATCCAACAACATTTTAAGATAAGTCTTGCTTCCAAACCACTTTTTAAATATCCTTGTCTCAAACACTAGCAACCAATATCTGCACCCAACTAGCCAATCTATCTGATTTCAATTAATTCAAAACTAGCTCTTTTTTCGAAAGCCAGCACAGGATTCAAGAATAATACTTTTCACTCTTAATCAAGAATTAACGACATTAATATTTAAATAGTCATTCGAGGCTAGGTGACATCACTAGATCAAATATATTTTTCGAAAAAATAAGAGCAGTTGGGGAGAACTGCTCTTTAAGGGAAATTGTACTAATCGTGTAAAAAGGGGGAAATATGAAATATAAGTATTTAAACTTTATAGTTTCCGTACATTTAATATATCACATCCAAGGGCTAAATGATAGTAATTATCATTAACAAATTGTAAATTCAGTTGCAGCAATCCATCTAGTGAATTTCAAGATAAATGG
Organism: Clostridium sp.; assembly: GCA_012511315.1. Classification (GTDB taxonomy): domain Bacteria; phylum Bacillota; class Clostridia; order Clostridiales; family Clostridiaceae; genus JG1575. The sequence continues at coordinate 1,445 of JAAZGI010000253.1, read as the reverse complement.
AACTAGCAAACATCTCATTCAAAAATCCTTGGTTTATCATCTCGCCAGAAGATATTAGTCCACCAACCAGCCAATATACTCTGATAGCAACTAATTGTAAGACCAATTTAAAAATAATCATCTACGGAAAAGTTGCCAAATTAATAGCCTATTTCCTCTAGGACCTTTGATCATCCTTCCTTGATTTTCTTTCTATTCCTAAAATTTGTTTATCTGTTTTAAATAAGATTACCGCTTGACCTTTATTTCGCCAAAGATAAGCTCCTTTTAATAACGTCAGCAAAGTGATAATTAAACAAACCTTGCCAATTTGGATTGAAGATTAACCGTTCTGAAGTCTCTTGAACTTTTTTCAAGTCCTATGCGGCATAAGTTTTATTAATAGCAATTTTGCCGAAAAAAGAGCAGTTGGGGAAACTGCTCTTTAAGGGAAATTAGACTAATCGTGTAAAAAAGGGGAAATATGAAATATAAGTAATTAAACTTTATAGTTTCCGTATATTTAATATATCATATCCAAGGCCTAAATGATAGTAATTATCATTAACAAATTGTGAATTCGAATGCTCCCAATCTTTCCCTGGAGACTTAAGACAAAATATTCTGGCGAAACGTTTTATTTCGCAACATAAGTTTGCTCACCAAGGAAACCCATAGAATACTGGCCATCCAGCCACCCAGCACGTCTGATGGGTAGTGAACACCAAGGTAGAGTCTAGTAAAACCAATGATTGTTACATACACAATACCCAAGACAATGATCGTCCTCCTAAATTTCGAGTTATAAAATAATATGACCACGGTTAAAGCAATCGCCATACTGATCATTGAATGGCCTGAGGGGAAAGAATGAGAGCCCTCTTCCACTAAAGCTGGCCAAAGAGCCGGTCTAGTTCGTCCAAAGTATAGTTTTAAGCCTGTATTAATTAGAAAGGTTCCAGCCATGGTTAGCACCACATAAAGGCTATTTAACTTTTTCTTCTCAATTAAAAAGAAAATAAAAAGTAGGACGCCAATGGTTGTCGCAAGGATTGGTCCAGCCAATGTGGTCAAAAATAGAATGGCTCGATCAAAACTTTGTGACGACCATTGGTTAATACTCTTAAGGATCGCCTCATCTAAAGGCAGAGTGGAGCCTGACCTAACCCCCAGGGCTAGCACTATAAAGGCAATCAAAATAAAGAAGTATATACCATGACCAATCTTGTGAATCAGCTGCTTTTCTTGATCTAATGTTTGTTTCATAATAATTCTCCTCAGGTGTATTAACCTTATTGTAACCAAAGTTCGCTATAATAAGAATAACCTTAACATAACAACATTGTTAATTATTGAAGGGAGCGAGTCAAATGACACTTCGAATAAAATCAATCGCCACCATGGTGGTTCTTACTTTAACAGTATCCTTGAGCGGGTGTGTTTCCCCTGGGACCACCACCGACAGC